>JASFIY010000345.1:0-3855 GCA_050122415.1 Desulfobacteraceae bacterium | reverse complement strand
TGGCAGGCGCCGGCGCTGGTGGTCCTGGCGTTTCTCGCCGCTCTGGGCACCAACCACTGGCGCTCCGACGGGCTTGCGCTGGTCGGGGCCTGGTCGGCCGCGGCCCGCTTCTCCGAGGCCGCCGGCGACAGCCTGGTCATCGGCCTGGAGGAGGCCCAGCGGCTGTTTCAACAGGATGCGGCCATCTTCCTGGATGCGCGGCCACAGAGCCAGTATGTCGAGGGTCACATCCCGGGAGCGCTGAATCTCCCCTGGCAGGAGGTGGACCGCTATTTCATTGAAACCGCCCAGCGGCTGGAGGGCGCGGCCATGATCATCACCTACTGCGAGGGGGAAAGCTGCGATCTGAGCCACGAACTGGCCCTTTTCCTCAAGGAGATGGGCTTTGGGAACGTGCGCGTGCTGGTCGACGGTTGGGGCGTGTGGCAGCAGGCCGGGCTGCCGCTCCAGATGGGGGAATGATTTCATGAACGGGCGGGCATGCCTGGACGAACACCACCACGAGCACGACGCGTGCGAATTTACCCAAGGGCCGGCGGAATCAGCCGGGCACGGTCACGACTGCGGCGGACACCCTCACGGCCCGGCGCTGAAGGATACCACCGGCCCGCGGCTGCTGGCGACCCTGGCGCTGAACCTGATCATCCCCACCGCCCAGATCATCGGCGGCCTGCTGGCCAACTCGGTGGCCCTGATCTCGGACGCCGTCCACAATTTCAGCGATTTCACGGCGCTTTTGATCTCCTACGTCGCCTTTCGCATCGGCCGTCGGGGCGCCACGGTGTTCAACACCTTCGGCTACCGGCGGGCGGAAATCATCGCCGCCCTGATCAATGTGCTGCTGCTGGCCGCCGCCTCGGGGGTGATTCTGTTCCATGCGCTCCAACGCTTTTTAAACCCCCAGGCGGTGGACGGCACGCTGGTGATCATCCTGGCCGGGGTGGGCGTGGTCGGCAACGGTTTGTCGGCCTGGCTGCTGCACCGCGACGCGGCCCACAGCCTGAATGTGCGCGGGGCCTTTCTGCACATGCTGGGGGACCTCTTGACCTCGGTGGCGGTCCTGGTCAACGGTCTGCTGCTGCTGTTTTACCCGTGGTACTGGCTGGATCCGCTGCTCTCGGTCTTTATCGTCGTTTTCATCCTCAAAAACGGGTGGGCGCTGCTCCGGGAATCCACGGCGGTGCTGATGAACGCCACCCCTCACGACATCGATCTGGAGCAGGTCGGGGCCTATCTGGCCGATTTCCCCGGGGTCTCCGGGGTGCACTACCTGCATGCCTGGCGGGTGTCCTCGCGCAGCATCGCCTTTTCCTGCCACGTGGTGGTGCCCGATCAAGCGCTCAGCGGCACCGAGCGGCTGGCCGGGCGCATCCGGCACGAACTGCTGCACCGGTTTGGCATCGATCACCCGGTGCTGCAGTTTGAAACCGCCGATTGCGGCCAGGGAACCCTGTTGTGTGAAATATCCTGCACCGGCAGCGGGGTGTGTACCCCGCGGGCATCGTCCGCCGTCCATCCGGCCGCCGCCGCGGCCGCCCCTCGGCGGGTTCAGCCGCTGGTATTCTATACTCTCCGCCTGCTGATGGGGGCTGTCTTCCTCTACGCCAGCTACGACAAGATCCTGCACCCCCAGGCCTTTGCCCAGGCCATCTACAACTACCAGATCCTGCCCGAGGGGCTGGTCAATCTGACCGCGCTGGTGCTGCCCTGGATGGAGCTGCTCTTGGGGCTGTGCCTGGTGGCGGGCGTTTGGCTGCCGGGAGCGACGGTGATCAGCAGCGGCCTGCTGACGCTATTTCTCGCCGCGCTGGTCTTCAACCAGCTCCGCGGGCTCGACATCCACTGCGGCTGTTTTTCAACCGAGGCCAGCGCAGGGCCGGCCGATTTTTGGACCGTGGCCCGCGACCTGGCTTTTCTGGCCGCAGCCCTCTACCTGACGGTTTATGTCTTTTTCGTCAAACCGGTCGCAAAGACGGTGACCCCAGAGGAGGCCGGCCGATGACACAAGCAAAACGGCTGCGCTCCGCGATCTGGGCCGCTGCCCTGGTGCTCATCCTTTCAGCCGGCGGCGGCGATTGGCTTGGCCCCCGCCCGGCCGCCGCCGGAGACGCGCCGGAAGTCTTTTCTTTCGGTTCCGGTGCCACCGAAGTCTTTGTCTTCACGGATTACTTCTGCCCGCCCTGCCAGGCGGTTGAGCCCTATTTGGAGAAGGCCTTGACCGAGTTGTTTCAGGCGGGAGCCAAGGTGACCTTCGTTGACAAACCCCTTGATGCCAGGACGCCGCTTTATTCACGCTATTTTCTCTACGCGGCCAATGCCGCCGAGAGCTTCGCCGAGCTGCTGCGCATTCGCCGCACGATCTTCGACATCGCCCGCACCCGGGCGGTGGAATCGGAAAGTGAACTGCTGCGCCTGCTGAAAGCAAGCGGCATCCGGTTGAAGCTCTTCGATGTGCAACCCGCCTTCGCCAAGTGGCAGGACTTGATCGAACGCTTTGGGGTCCGCAGCACGCCGACCTGCATCGTGGCGCGTCCCGGACATGACCGCCAAAGCTTCACCGGCGGCCGCGCCATTCCCCAGGGCATCGACCGGCTGTTGGCCGAAATTGCCGCTGGGGCCTGATCTTCTGGGGGCCCATACGGCCAGCGGCGCCCCCGATCCCGGTTGCCGTCAGCGGAAGGATCCGGCAGCCCAGCAGAAAACCGGTGAATCTCGAACCGGTCCAACTCCGCCTGGAAACCGACGGGATCCGCCGGATTCCATAGCGTGACCTGCCTCGCCGGAAAACGCCCAAAGCGGCGGCGTCGTTTTTTTGCAAACCCCGGTTTTAAAGTTGACATGCCAGGTTACGAGTTATAGCTTCGGCCCTGATGTTTCGTTATATGGCGAATTAACAGAGAAAGTTGGGGCCGTCCAACTGCCAAGGCTGACCCGGAAAATCAGCGCTGCCGGAGTCGGTCCCCGGGGTCTGCGATTGGCGGGCGACCGAATCCGCATGACCTCGCCGACCACTGAAAAGGGAGCAGGAATGTACGATCTCATGGCCGTTACCAAGGCCCTGGCCGACGAAAACCGGGTACGGCTGCTGGCGGCCTTGGAGGACGGGGAACTCTGCGTCTGCCAGCTCATCGAACTGATCGGGCTGGCGCCTTCGACCGTCTCCAAGCACCTGTCCATTCTGCGCGCGGCCCGCCTGATCGAAGGGCGTAAAAACGGCCGATGGATGTACTACCGGCTGGCCGGCGAGGAGGCGCCGGCGGCGGCCAAAACGGCGCTGGCATGGCTTCTGGCAGCCTTGAAGGACCGGCCCCGGATTCGGGAGGACCGCCGGCGGCTGGAGCAGGTGATGAAAACGGTGCCCGATGAGTTTTGCCGTCCCCAAGGTGATTTGGCCAAGAAATCCCCAAAATCATCCGGGAACAAGGAGTCAAAGCCAGATGCGCGCTGATACCAAACCCACTGAAGACCGCAAAATGACCAACGTGTTCGAGCGCTATCTGACGGTCTGGGTATTGCTCTGCATCATTGCCGGCATCCTGCTCGGCAAAGTCGCCCCGGGATTCGCCCGCTACCTGGACGGGATGGCCATTTACGTCAAGGGCGCGCCGGCCGCCATGATCGGTGCATCGAACCACTTCGAGGTGGCCATCGCCAGGGCGACCATGCTCTTTGGGCTGTCTTTCGGGGCGACGTTGGCCACGGTGGTGGGGGTCCTGATCGAGGTGCCGGTGATGCTGATGCTGGTCAAGATCTGCACCAGCACTCGGCACTGGTTCAAAGATGCCCGCAACGGCATGACCGTGCCCGGGGCCATGTTGCCAAAATGACCGCAGAGCACTTCAAACTCGACGGTTC
>JASFIY010000344.1:0-3859 GCA_050122415.1 Desulfobacteraceae bacterium | reverse complement strand
ACCCTGTCGGGTTTTCACAGTCTCGGAGTGCTGCTTTTTGCGGCGACCTTTGTCATCTGCTATTTGAACAGCGAGCCCCGGCAGGCCCTCGGCCGAATGTTCGGTCTCGCCTTGCTGCTTGCCGTGACCTCGATCAACAATCAGCAGAGCTACAATTTTCTCGCGGTTACGACCACAGCCATGGTCTATACGCAGCTATTCCTGATCCTGATGCTTACCGCCCACATTCCCTTTTTCGCTCATCCGGAGCGGGCCGTGCTCCGCCTGGTGGGGCGTTTTTTCCGCAGCTGTGAATACCTGATGGAGGCAATGCGCTGGGATCCATCGCAACCGACGATGCGGCTGAAACGGTGGCGGCAGGTTTTTCATGCCCGCGAAGTGGCGACCCTGCCGACCAAGATCGGCAGCTGGCTGCCGCACCTCGATCTGCATTTTCTCCCCGGGACAACCATGGATCAGGTGAAAAACCTGTTAACCAGTCTGCAGTCGCTGGCCTACCGTATTCAATTGTTACGCGAGGAACGCCATACCCCGCAGGCGGATTTTCTGGTACAGGCGTTTCTCAAGGACTTTCGCAGCTGGCGGATTCAGGTGCAGTCATGTTTTGAGCAAATGGCGGCAGCCCCTGACAGGCTAGATGGTGTGAAAATGCGCACCCTGCTGAACGAAAAGCTGGCGCAACTGGAAGGGCGCGTGCAGGAAGCCCTGAACAAAGCTCCCGAGACGCTGACGCGCGAGCAGGATGCGGTCAATTTCTATCGCCTGCTCGGGGCGTTTCGGAGCGTGTCGGAAGCCTTGGTCGACTATGTCGGAAAGGCGGCCGCGATCAACTGGACGCCATGGCAGGAAGATCGTTTCTAAATCCGGGAAGGAGACGCTGGTGATTACCATTCCCCATGAATTTGCGATCGGGGGCGTTTATCTGCCGCCGTTGTTGGTGGCCAGCTGTTTCGGTGTGATTGCCAGCGTCATCACCTTTCGACTGCTTAACCGCTATCGCCTGTCGAAGTATTTCTTTTATCCGCCGTTGGCCGCTGTGTCGCTGATGGTGATCTATACGCTCCTGATCGGAATTTTTATCATCAAGGTGTAGCCCATGAAACAGCTGAAAAAATATCTGCTGACCGGATCAATGGTGCTGATTGCCGTCCTTCTTGTACTTTTCAAGTACGGGGACTATGTCGCCAACCCCTGGACCCGGGATGGCCAGGTGCGCGCCCAGGTTGTCCAGATCACGCCGCGCGTGTCCGGCCCCATCGTGGATCTACCCATCCTGGACAACCAGCGCGTCAAAACCGGGGATCTGCTGTTTGTCATCGATCCGCGCACCTTCAAGGCTACGCTGGATCAGGCGCGGGCCCAGCTCGATGAGACGGGCGACAACGTGCAGGTCTTAGAGAAGCAGGTGGAGGCGGCCCAGGCCGGTGTCGAGGTTTCCAAAGCCGCAATCAAGCAGGCTCAGGTCTATATTGTCCAACTCGCGGCCACCATCGCCAAAAACAAGGCCGAGTACGAGCGGCAGAAGGACCTGTTACCGAAACAGGCGACTTCGCAAAAAGCGCTGGAACGGGCCCAGGCCAACTACGAAGTTTCGGTCCAGGAGAAGATCGGGGCCGAGGCCGCGCTATACCAGTCCCGGGCTTCCCTGGCCGAATCGCAAGCCGCTCTGGCCGAGGCCCGGGCCAATCTGGGCGCGCTGGGGGCATTGAACCCGCAGATCAGGGCCGCCCAGGCCGCGGTCGAACAGGCCGAACTCAACCTTGAATTTGCCCAGGTGCGGGCCCCGGTGGACGGCTACGTGACCAATCTGAATATCCGCCTGGGCAGCCAGGCCGTTGCCAACCAGCCGGCCCTGGCCCTGGTGGATGTGAACAGCTACTGGATCGACGGCTTCTTTAGAGAAAATACGATTGCCGGCATCCGCGCCGGCGACCGGGCCGTGGTCACCCTGATGACCTATCCGGACAAGCCCCTGGAAGGCCGGGTGGACAGCCTGGGCTGGGGCATCGCCCAGCAGGACGGCAGCACGGGGTTTGAACTGCTGCCCAACATCAGTCCGACCTTCGAGTGGATCCGGCTGGCCCAGCGGGTGCCGGTGCGCATCCATCTTTCTGAAGTCCCCGCTGATATCGCTCTTAGAGTCGGAACGACCTGCTCGGTGCTGGTGATGAGCGGTACGGCCGACCGTGATACCCCACAGCCGGTGCCGGCCGCACCCAAGACCCTGCAATAGGAAGACGGCAATGAAAGTGACCTTTCAACCCCTTGGTCTGGTGTTGCTGGCGGTTCTGGGCTTGTCGGGTTGTATGATGCTCGGCCCCGATTACCGGGAACCCGCGGCGCCGGTTCAGCCCGACTGGATCGAAGTCGAGGAAGCGCTGATCGAGACCATGCCGCCGGTTACGGCCATGTGGTGGCAGACGGCTTTTCGGGATCCTATTATAGACCAGCTCGTGGCCACCGCCCTGGCTCAGAACCTGTCACTGCGCGCGGCGGGCCTGCGGGTGCTCCAGGCGCGGCAGCAGCTGTTGATCGCAATCGGCAACCAGTATCCCCAGCAACAGCAGCTGGGCGGACAGGCCGGGGTCGAGGGACTGTTCAGCTCATCATCCGAAGAACTCTACGATCTGGGCTTCAACCTCAGCTGGGAGGCCGACGTCTGGGGCCGTTTCCGGCGGCAGATCGAATCGGCCTCGGCCGCCCTGGATGCCAGCTTGGCCGGCTACGACGGGATCATGGTGTCGCTGATCAGCGAGGTCGCCCAAACCTATCTGCTGATCCGCACCACTCAGAAACGACTGGCCGTGGCACGGGACAACCTTCGCTATCAGGCCGAAGGCGTGTGGATCACCACCGCCAAATACGAGGCCGGTGAGGTTAGCGCCCTGGACGTGGAGCAGGCCCAGAGCCTGTTCTACAACACCCAGGCATCGGTGGCGGTGTTCGAGCAGTCCCTGCAGCAGTTCAAGAACGCCCTGGCGATTCTGCTCGGTCAGCCGCCTTATGACATGAATGACGTCCTGCTCAAACCCCGGTCGATTCCGACGGTCGCCCCCGAGGTCGCCATCGGCATGCCCCAGGACCTGATCCGGCGCCGTCCGGATATCCGCCAGGCCGAACGCCAACTGGCCTCCCAGAGTGCCCAAATCGGTTTTGCCATCACGGACCTCTATCCCCAATTCGGCATCAGCGGCAGCGTAGGGACCAGCGTTTCGACGGCCGCAGGCTTTCAGTTCAGCGATCTTTTCAACAGCGACACCTCCGGCTACAACCTGTTCGGGGTATTCCAGTGGAACATTTTCAACTACGGGCGACTCAAGAACAATGTCCGCCTGCAGGATGCCGTTTTCCAGCAACTGCTGGAAGACTATCGCCAGACCGTGCTGCAGGCCCAGGGGGAGGTCGAGAATGCCATCGTGGCCTTTCTCAAATCCCAGCAACAGTTGGCCTCCTTATGGCTGGCGGCCGAAGCGGCCCAGCGTGCCGTGGACATCTCCACGGAGCAGTACCAGGACGGTCTGGTGGAGTTCAATACGGTCATTTCCACCCTGCGGTCCCTGACCGCCCAGCAGGACCAGTTCGCCTCAGCCAAAGGCACCGTGGCGGCCAACCTCATTGAGATCTAGCGGTCCCTGGGTGGCGGCTGGGAAATGCGGGAGGGCCAGACCCCTCTCGAGCTGATTCCTGAGGAGACCAAAGAAGAAATGCTGGAGCGCACCGACTACTGGGAAAAGACTTTCAAGAATGAATAGCCCGAATATTTCATGAAATATCCAGGATAGACGGCCTGGCGCTACGGCCGTTGGGATCATTTCCGGGAAGCGGGGCCTCTCTCGGGCTCCAATTTTCCGCAGAGGCC
>JASFIY010000343.1:0-3861 GCA_050122415.1 Desulfobacteraceae bacterium | reverse complement strand
GCAGCTGGAAACCGATCTTTCCGCCCAGCGGGAGGAAATTACGCGTCAGCGTCGCCGGATTCTCACCTTCGCCGAAGAGATCAATGCCCTCAAGACCGAGCTTCTGAAGCTCAACCAGTTCGAGCGCAAGATACGCGTGATCGCCAACTGTGAACTGGACGAGGAGACCGGCAGCCCTTTCGGTGTCGGCGGGGCGATTCCGGATGATCTGGACACCAATCTGTCCCCGGGGCAGATCGACAGCAGCATCCTGCGCGAGATGCACCAGCAGCTAAAAGTGCTCCAATCCGCGGCGGCCAAACAGAAGGACGGCTTCGAAAACCTGAGAGCCAAAATGGAGAGCCAGACCAACCTGCTGGCCGCCACGCCCGCCATCCGTCCCACCACCGGTTGGGTGACTTCCCGCTTTGGATACCGCAAATCCCCCTTCACCGGCACCCGTCAGTTTCACTCCGGACTGGATATCGCCACCCGTCAGGGCACCCCGGTCGTCGCGCCGGCCGATGGCAGGGTCACCTTTGCAGGACCCAAGGGGCTGATGGGCAATATGCTCACCCTGCAACACGGCCACGGCTTCGTCACCCGCTACGGACATCTGGGCAAGATCCTCAAGAAGGTGGGGGACAAGGTCAAGCGCGGTGAGGTCATCGCCCAGGTGGGCAACACCGGCCGCAGCACGGGGCCGCACCTGCACTACGAGGTGCTGCTGAGCGGGGTTCCGGTCAACCCCGCCAAGTACATTCTCAATTAACCGCGGTCACTGCCCGGAGCCCTGGATGTCGAGGTCGAAGCGGATGCCCTGGGCCAGGGGCAGCTGGCTGGACCAGTTGATGGTGTTGGTCTGGCGCCGCATGTAGGTCTTCCAGGCATCCGAGCCGGCCTCCCGGCCGCCGCCGGTGTTTTTCTCACCGCCGAAGGCCCCGCCGATTTCCGCCCCGGATGTGCCGATGTTGACGTTGGCGATGCCGCAATCGCTTCCGCGCTGGCTCAAAAAAAATTCGGCCTCGCGCAGGTCGGTGGTCATGATGGCCGAGGAAAGCCCCTGGGGCACCTGGTTGTGGATCGCCACAGCCTCTTCAAGGCTGCGGTAGCGCATGAGGTAGAGAATCGGCGCGAAGGTCTCCTCGGCCACCAACGGGTTTTCCGGCCGGGCCTCGCAGATGCAGGGCGTGACGTAGGTGCCGGTATCCAGCGGCGGGTCGGTCAACGGGCGCCCGCCGTAGAGGATTCGGCCCCCCTCGGCCTCCAGCCGCTCCAAAGCGGTCTGCATGCTGCGGACGGCGGCCCGGTCGATCAGGGGCCCCATCAGGGTGCCGGCCGCAAGGGGGTTTCCGACGACCACCTGGCGGTAGGCCTGGATCAGGGCGGCCGCAAGGGCCTCGTAGATCGACTCGTGGATGATCAGGCGCCGCGTGCTGGTGCAGCGCTGGCCTGCGGTGCCGACCGCCCCGAAAACAATGGCCGGCACGGCCAGCTTGAAATCGGCGCTGGGGGTGACGATGATGCCGTTGTTGCCCCCCAGCTCCAACAGGCTGCGGCCCAGGCGGGCGGCCACCGCACCCCCCACCTCACGGCCCATGGCGACGCTGCCCGTGGCGGAGATCAGGGGAAGGCGGGGGTCGTGGGCCAGGGGCTCTCCCACGGACTGGCGGTCGCCGATCACGAGGTTGACGATCCCCTGGGGCAGATCCTGGCGCTCCAGGACCTCCCAGACGATCTTGGTGGCGGCGATGGCGCTCAAGGCGGCTTTTGAGGAGGGCTTCCAGACCACGGTGTTTCCGGCCACCAGGGCGATCATGGCGTTCCACGCCCAGACCGCCAACGGGAAGTTGAAGGCCGTGACCACCCCGATCGGGCCCAGCGGGTGCCACTGCTCGTACATGCGGTGGTCCGGGCGCTCGCTGTGCATGCTCAGCCCATAGAGCATGCGGGACTGCCCCACGGCGAAATCGGCGATGTCGATCATTTCCTGGACTTCACCCGTGCCTTCCGCCCGGATCTTGCCGACTTCAAGGCTCACCAGTGCGCCCAGTTCCTGCTGGCGGGCCCTGAGGGCTTCCCCGATCTGGCGCACGATTTCGCCGCGTTTGGGGGCCGGGACCGTGCGCCAGCTCAAGAAGGCCTCCTGGGCGCGGCGGATCACGGTTTCATAATCGCTGCGGGCGGCGGTGCGAATGCGCCCGATCACCCCGTTGTCGATGGGCGAGCGCACCTCCAGGGTCCGCCCTGTGGCGGCCAACCAGTTCCCGCTGCCGACCCCGGAGTGTTCGCCGCTCAACTGGAATTCATCCAGAATTGCCTTCATACGGTCACCTTTCGATGCGCCGGCCCAGAGGCAGCGCCCGGCCGGCCGTTTTCCCGGGTTCTGGTTTGCGGGCTCTTGGGCGCTGCTGAGGACGGTTTGGATGGATGATGGTCACTTTCGATGCCTCTTGGAGTTTCTCGGTTTCAGTTGGTCGGGCTACCGCAAGGTGCGCAAGGGGGCCAAGAAACGCATCGCCCGGCACATGCAGGCCCTGGGCTGCCGCCAGATGAGCGCCTATCTGGCCTGTTTGGCGGCCGATGCAGTCGCCAGGCGGGCGTGCGAAGAATACCTGACGATTCCCATCAGCCGGTTTTTCAGGGACCGGCGCTTGTGGGACACCCTCCGGGCGCAGCTGCCGCAGTGGGCGGCCGCCCGGCCGCCGGGTGCCGCTTACCGGGTCTGGTCCGCCGGCTGCGCCCGTGGTGAGGAAACCTACTCCTTCAAGATCCTTTGGACCCTGTTGGCATCCCAGGCGCCCGGGATGACCGCCGCCTTGGAGCTTCTGGGTTCCGATCTGAACCCCGCTCATCTGGCGGCCGCCCGCCGGGGTATTTACGCGGCCGCCAGCCTCCGGGAAATGAGGCCGGCCGAACGCGCCGCGGGGCTGACGATGCTGCCCGGCGGCCGGCATTGGGTGGTGCGCCCCGTCATCAGACAGGGCATCCGGTGGCGGGTGCATGATCTTCGCGGTGGGCCGCTGGACGGCCCCTACGACCTCATTTTCCTGCGCAACACGATCCTCACCTATTTGGCGGAGCCGCTCAAGTCCGAGGCTTTCGCGAAGCTGCTGGGGGTTTTGGCCCCCGGTGGCATCCTGGTCATCGGCGGTCACGAGCGGCTGCCGCTGGCCCGGGAGGCCCTGCGCCCGATAGCCGGCTACCCCCGGGCTTTCCGGGCCCCCGCCGATGGTGCCATCAGTCGACGAAAACCACCGAAACATCCTTCACGGCATTGATGACCTTCTGGGAGATGCTGCCCAAAAAAAACTCCTTGATGCCCGAGATGCCCCGCCGGCCGAGCACCACGACATCGTAACCGCTCTGCGCCTCGGCGGCGATGTCCTGGGCGAT
Organism: Desulfobacteraceae bacterium; assembly: GCA_050122415.1. GTDB lineage: Bacteria > Desulfobacterota > Desulfobacteria > Desulfobacterales > JAABRJ01 > JAABRJ01. The sequence continues at coordinate 486 of JASFIY010000343.1, read as the reverse complement.
CCCCTTTTTTTTGGGCTCCATTTTGAGTTTGATGGCGTTGGCGTCGAAGCCCGCCGCCAGGAGGTCTTTTTTGGCGTTGGCCAGGGCGTTTTCCATCAATTCGCGTTTCTTGGCTTCGATGGTGCAAAAAGAGGTCTGCTGGGAGGTAAAATAGGGGGTCAGCTCGGGGCTGTCCATCTCGCAGATGGAGGCCGTGTCGGGCACCACGCTGAAAAGGGTGATGCGGCTGTCGGGGGTGAAGGTTTGGGCGACAAACGCGGCCGCCCGGCGGGCGTTTTCAGAATCGTCGATGGCGATCAGGATTTTTTTGGCCATGGGGTTCTCTCCTTTCGGGTGTGGGGGGAATGCGCGGCCGCCGTTTGACCACCCGCGGCACCGGCGCCCCGTCCGGCTCAGCGGGGGTGCCGGCACTCTGTCGGGGACGTGGGTGTGGGCAAGCGGGCACGACTTCTAATGGCACATTTGCCAGCAAAATGTCAAAAAAAA
>JASFIY010000342.1:0-3865 GCA_050122415.1 Desulfobacteraceae bacterium | reverse complement strand
GGCCACCAGCAGCACCATGAACGAGGCCCCGATGAAGAGCAGCGAGGCCGTCAGCGGAACGCCGAAGTAACGGCACCAGGCCACCAGGCCGCCCCCGCCGAGCACCACCCCCCAGAAGGCCAGGCGGGTGGAGAACCATTCGGATTCGGCCGGGCCCGCCTTTTTGAGCCACAGGGCCTCGCGCAGGGTGTCGGCCAGGTGAAAGCGCGCCAGCCACATCAGGAAGAGAAAAAAGATCCCGTAGGCGCCCAGCATCTGCATCTCCTCGGGGTGCGAGAGGGTCGGCCCGAAGGTCACCCCCAGGGCCGCCGCCGGGATATTGTAGCCCAGCACGCCCAGCAGGCCGGAGAGCAGGCCGCCCAGGATGAAAAAGAGCCAGAACGAAAAGGAGATCTGGCGCGAGGTCAGGAAGGCGAAGCCGATGAAGGCGGGGTAGATGTAGATTTTCAGCTTGTAGAATCCGGAAAACAGACCGGTTTTGGGGAAATAGGGGCCGGCCAGGATCAGGGTCGGCAGCTGGGGCACCGCCGGCAGATAGAAATGCAGGCCGTTTAACAGGTGCAGCGCCACCGGCAACAGCATTCCCCAGAGCAGGAAGCGGTCGGTCAAAAAGTCGCCCAGGCGCCCCGCGTCGAGGGCGTCTTCCATCAACTGGGGCACCCGCAGCAGCGGGAAGTTCATGCGCTCGTTGGCCAGGGCCTGGCGGCTGAGAATGTTCACCAGGCAGAGCATCACCAGGTAGCACAAGAGGATGAAGCCCCCCCAGCTGGCCAGCGGCAGGACCCAGGCCTGCCAGGGGATCTGGCGCACGACCGTCAGCCAGCCCATCTGGCGCCCGCCGATCAGCCCGTTGTAGAGGGTGGCCACCGCCTCGCGCTGCTGGGGGAAGAGGGCCTGGGGCAGCAGCGGCTGCAGCACCGTCTCCCAGCGGTTTTCGACGTTGGCGAAGTGGAACGGGGCGGTCAGGTTGATGAAAAAGGTGCGCGCCAGCCCGGTGTAGGCGATGCCGGAGACCAGCACCATCAGGATCCAGACCACCAGCAGCTCGCGGCCGTTCAGCCACAGCCGGCGGCCCGCCAGGCGGCCGCCGACGGCCACCAGCAGCGTCAGCCAGAAGAGGATGAAAAACGGCGCCAGCGGGAAATGGCCGCCCCCCAGCGGGGTGGCCTGGCGGTAGACGTTGTTGAAGGGGGTCAGGGCGCAGATCACCATCGCCAGCAGCAGGCCGATCAAAATGGCACGGGGGCGGATGACGGCGCCGGCGGCCGCCTGCGGCCGTTCCCGTTCCCCGGCGGGCGGGCTGGCGGGTGTAGGCGCTGTGCTCATGTGCCGGAGGTGCTGCGTGCGGTTGGCAAGAGGCCCATGGGTGGGGTGTCCTCCGTTTCACGGTTTTGGGTCGCGGTAAGAAATAATGCCACCATATGGCGCCGGATTTTGGTTCGTCACCAAGGCACATCCGTCGGCGCATATCGAGATATGGACCGGCGGATGTAACGCCGGGGACGGGCCAAAAGACAAGCAAGATATGGCATTGTTTTTTCCGAGGCCCTTAGGTTGATATGCTGCTCAGACCGCCGGGGCGGGCTCGGCCGTCTCCAGCCGCCGGCGGTAAAACTCCTGGGTCTCGGCCGGCAGCGACCGCCAGACCAGCAGCTGTTTGCGCAGGTCGTTGACGAACACCCGGTTCACCCGGCCCCAGACGTTGGCCTCGCCGGTCTGGCGCACCAGCCGCAGCCGGATTTCGTAAAGGTCAGGCTTCTCCGGCGACGGGCAGAAGGTCACCGTCACGGTCTGCATGATGCCGAAGTCAAACGGCGCCAGCCAGACCTTGGCCCGCAGGAAGAGGCAGGTCTCGCCGTCCGGGGCCGCCGGCCGGCCCTCGAAACCGAAGTCGATCTCGCCGCTGGAGAACAGCCCGTGGGAGACGTCCTGGTGACCGCTGAAGTGGTCGATCACGAAGCCGCCGATGCTGAGGTGCTCGTGGTATTTCATCAGAAAGGGCAGGGTGATTTCGATGGCGCTGCTCTCGGCGTCGGGCAGTTGCCAGGAGCGGTTGACGTCCGGAATGGCGATCTCGGCGGCCACCCGCGCCGGGTAGATCACCGACACCAGCACCACCAGGATCACCAGCAGCATGGCGGCCACCCCCGCCAGCGAGGAGTAGTTGACCGTGATGCCGGCCCACATCGCCGTTCCGGCAAAGAGCTTGGCGGAGCTCTGGGCCAGCAGATAGCCCAGCACGACGCTCAGCACGGCGAAGGCCATGGCCTCGGCGACGAACAGAAACCCCACGTGGGAGGGCGCCAGACCCACCGAGGTGTAGATCCCGATTTCGCGCTTGCGCTCGTAGACGCTGCCGATCATCGTGTTGAGCACGATGAAGATCGAGATCACCAGCGGGATCAGGATGTTGGGCACGCCGCTGTAGCGGATCGTTTCGCTGGCGTGGTAGATGAAGGTGCCGTCGGGCTCCCCGCTGAAAAGGGTCAGCCCGAAGCGGTCGGCCAGCTGGGCGGAGAGCGCCTGCAGGTCCTCGGAGGCGTCCGGGCGCAGGGCGACGGCCTTCAGCCGGCCGTCCAGGGCGAGGAGGGTGCCGGCCGGCAGGATCACCGTCTGGTCGGCGGGGATGTGCTGGTAGGCGCCCTGCAGCTGGAGGACCTCGTCGCCGGACTCCAGGGCGTCCATCTCCACCTCGGTCAGCTCCACGGCGATGTCGCTGGGAAAGGTGACCGGCGTCAGGATCTCGCCGTCCAGGTCGGGGCGCTCCTGGAGGCGCTCGCCGGAGAAAACGCCGGCGACCGCGAAGGGCAGTCCCCAGAGCAGCACCTCGGTGCCGGCCGGGGGGTGGGTGCCGATGCCCAGCTCCCGGGCCATGCGCTCGGAGATCAGGACGGCCTTTTCCTCATCCTGGCGGAACCAGCGTCCGCCCACCAGCACCTGGTCCAGCCCCGTCACCGCGGGCTCGTTGCTGGCCAGCCCGATCATCCCCTGGGCCTCGTAGCGCCGGTCGCCAAAGCGCAGCGGGATCCGCGTGGACCGCGTCCGGTCGGCGTCTTCCAGCCAGACCCGCGGCGCCACCAGGCCGCTGTGGTGGAACTCGTTGGCGATGATTCCCAGGGCCTCGGGCGGCAGGTCCTGCCAGTTGACGTTCTTCATCAGGATCGCCGGGTAGGGGGCGCGATCCTGGTAGAGCATGCGGGAGTGCTGGCGGTTGGTCTTGACCGAGGTGAAACTCATGATGGTGAAGGTCAGGATGATCAGGGTCAGGCAGGTCAGGACGGTCCGCAGCCGCCGCCGGCGCAGGTTGTTGACGCCCAGGAAAAAAGCCGCCACAAAGGCTTTCCAGCGGCTGATCTCGCCGGCCGGCAGGCGGCTGGCGCGCCGCTGCATGCGCACCATCTCGTTTTCGAAGCGGAAGAAGATGATCAGCGTGACCACCAGCGAGAGCCCCATGATGAAAAAGGCCAGGACCACCACCAGCGGGCTGTAGGCCAGCTGAAAGGCCGGGTGGACCTGGAAAATGACGGCGATCAGGACCGCCAGGATCGTCACGAAGGCCACGATCCGCTTGTGGATGTTGGCGTAGGAGAACAGCAGCCGTTCCAGGCAGAAGGCGAAGGGGACGAACAGCGCGATGTAGAACAGGACGCCGAAAAGCACGTCCTTCTGGGTCGTCTGGACATGGTTGTAGACCCGGCTGGCCAGGGCCCAGGAGCGGGCGGCGGCGGCGGCGGCGCGGTCGAAGCGGCGGCCGTCCAGGTCGGCTTCCGCCTGCTGCAGGGCGGCCACGCCCTCCTCCCGGAGCTGGCGGATGCGCTCGTCGTGAATGCCGTGGGTCTCCAGGGCCTCGATCCGGGGGGTCAGC
>JASFIY010000341.1:0-3869 GCA_050122415.1 Desulfobacteraceae bacterium | reverse complement strand
GGCTGACAACACGCCGATGGCCACTGAGAAGGCCAGGAAATACAGATGCTTGACTCTTTGGGATTTCAATCGCGCCTGATCTCCGCAAAGCCGTGAAACCCAGCGCCCGGTGTATGGCCTCGGCAAGAAATAGTGCCACATCCGGCTTTTGGCCCGTCACCGGCGTCACATCCGCCGGCAGATATCCCGACCTGCAGCGGCGAATGCGCCTGGGTGACGAACCAAAATCCGGCGCCCTATTGTGGAATTGTTCATTGCCGCGACCCTCATGAGAAGATCCGGTCCTTTTTGCGGTAGACCATTCCCTGAAAAATGGCGATCAACGCGTCCTGGTCGTCGGTGACCCGCACGGTGTAGGAGGCGAGCTTGAAATTCCTGGAAACCTCCCGCGCCTCGGCGAAAAGGACCCGGGTCCCCCGGTCGGCGGCCTTCAGAAACGAGATGTTGGCGTTGACGGCCACCGCCACGGTGCCGTGGGAGTTGGAGGCCACGGCGAAAGCCAAGTCCGCCAGGGTGAAGATGGCGGCGCCGTGCACGATGTTGACCGCGTTCAGGTGGTCTTCCCGGATCTTCATTCGGGCCCGGGCGCTCCCCTCGGAGACGTCGAGCAGTTCGATGCCGACGCTGTCGGCAAATCGGTCGTTCTTGAAAAATTGGTACAGATCGCCCATGAATGGATCCTATCCCCTTCGCAGCGGCGGGGCAAGCAGGCGGCAGGGTGCGGTTTTATCGCCCTAATCGTAGGAATAAACCCTGTATTCGGTCGCCGCGCCCAAAACGGCGTCGATCTTGCCCTCGACCGCCTTCCGCTCCTCGTTGGCAAACCACCGCTCCCAGTCCTCCACCGATTTCCAGGTGCTGATCACCAGGTATTCATAAGGGTCTGCCACGTTGCGCATCGTTTCACCGGAAATGTAGCCGGGTTGGCGAAACGCCAGTTTTCTGGCCTCCGCCAGCAGCGGTCCGAGTTGGGGCAGGAGATCGGCTTCCATCCCGCCATACAACCGGGGCATTCTTCGGAACATGAGCACGCGTATGGACATTTTCCCCTCCTGTGGCTGGCAATTGACGAGTTTCGAAAACCTTTTCGGGGGGGTCGGCGCTGATCAGCCCTAAGGGTCTCGGCAAGAAATAATTACACATCTTGCTTGTCTTTTGGCCCGTCACCGGCGTTACATTCACCGGCACATATCCCGATATGCGCCGGCGAATGTGCCTGGGTGACGAACCAAAATCCGGCGCCATATTGTGCAATTATTTGTTGCCGCGACCCTAAACCACCAGATTTTTCAGCGTGAGCAAAACACCCGCTGCCACGGCCGAGCCGATCACGCCGGCGACATTGGGCCCCATGGCGAACATCAAAAGCATGTTCTCGGGGTCTTCTTCAATCCCGAGCTTTTGGCTGACGGGGGCCGCCATGGGCACCGCGGATACCCCGGCGGAGCCGATCAGGGGATTGATTTGGTCACGCGAGAAACAGTTCATGAGCTTGGCCATCAAAATACCCGAGGCGGTCCCGATACTGAAGGCGACCACCCCGAGAAGCAGAATTCCCATGGTTTCCAGGCTCAAAAACCTTTCCGCGGTGAGACGCGAGCCGACCCCCAGCCCCAGAAAGATGGTGACGATGTTGATCAGGGCGTTTTGGGTGGTTTTGGAAAGCCGCTCGACGACCCCGCACTCGCGCATCAGGTTGCCGAACATGAAAAAGCCGATCAGGGGCGCCGCCGAGGGCAGGAAAAGCGTGCACAATCCGAGGACGATCAGCGGAAACACGATCTTTTCCACCTTGCCGACGTATCGCAATTGGTTCATGCGGATTTTTCGTTCGGCGGGGTTGGTCAGCGCCCGCATGATGGGGGGTTGGATAATGGGGACCAGCGCCATGTAGGAGTAAGCCGCCACCGCAATGGCGCCCAGCAGATCGGGCGAGAGTTGGCTGGCCAGAAAGATGGCCGTGGGGCCGTCGGCTCCGCCGATGATGCCGATGGAAGCCGCGTCGAAGAGGTCGAAGTGGATTCCGGGAACAATTTCACTCAGGATCAGGGCGCCGATGAGGGTGCTGAAAATGCCGAATTGGGCGGCGGCCCCCAGAAGCGCGGTCTTGGGGTTGGCCAGCATCGGGCCGAAATCGGTCATGGCCCCGACGCCCATGAAGACCAGCAGGGGAAAGGCCCCCGTTTTGATGCCGATTTGATAGATGTGGTCGATAATCCCGCCGGGCTCCGCGATGCCCGCCAGGGGGATGTTGGCCAGGATGCAGCCGAAACCCATGGGAACCAGCAGCAGCGGCTCAAAGCCTTTATGAATCGCCAAAAACAGCATCAGCAAGCCCACGCCGGCCATTAAAACGCTGCCCAAACCTTCGCTCCATCGGCCGGAGGCGGGCTTGAGATAGCCGAAAATCCCCGTGGATTTGGCGAACTCGGACACCATCGCCCCCATGGGGGCCAATTCCTCTTGCGTCGGCGGCCCTTGGGACGAGGGGGCCCCGGCCAGTGCCAGGCAGGGGGGGGACAGCAGGAAAAAGAGGAGGGCGAAACCGATGGCCACTTTGTTGTTGCGCATCACTGAACCTCCCGCTCTATGACAGCGTCGCGACCAATTGCTCGGGTTTCACGACCTGGCCCTTCTCCACTTCAATGGATGCCACCGTGCCATCGCAGGGGGCGATCACCGGGGTCTCCATTTTCATCGCTTCCAGAATGATGAGGGTGTCGCCCTGGCGCACCGGGTCGCCGACCGCCACGAAGATCTCGTAGACGATGCCCTGCAGCTTGACCTTGACATCAGTCAGATTGGCGGCCTTGGGGGCCGCCGCGGGTTTTACGCTCTTGATTTCGCCGCTGGCCGCCTCGACCGTTACATGGTAGGCTTTGCCGTCCACGGTCACCGTGTAGTCGGCGGGGCCGGTCATAGCCTGGATTGCCGGCGACGGGGCGGCGGGCGCCGCCTTCTCGGTTGGCGCCGCAACCTTGCGCACATTGATCGGTTTGTTGCCTTTCAGAAAATCCAACCCCTTGTTGCCGCCCGGGGTTTCCAGCGCCCCCACGATGAAAATGTTCTCATCCGTGACGGGCAGGCCCTCTTTTTCTAATATCTTCTTTGCTTTGGGAATTCCCGGCTCGAGGACGTCCAGGGGATCCCCCTTGAAAACCGGCTTGCCCAGCTGGGCTTGGGCAAGTTGAACAATCTCCGGATCCGGTGCCACCGGCGTGCGGCCAAAATAGCCCAGCACCATTTTTCCGTAGCCGTCGGTTATTTTTTCCCACGGCCCCTGGGTCACGTTGGCGTAGGCCTGCTGGAAGTAAAACTGGGACACCGGGGTGACCGAGGTGCCGAACCCGCCGCGGGCCACACATTCGGACATGGCCTCGATAACCTTGGGATAGAGATCGAGGGTGCCGGTGTCCCGCATCATCATCGTGTTGGCCGTCAACGCCCCGCCGGGCATGGGCGACAGGATGACTTCCGAGGAGACCCGCTGGGATTCGGGGGGGAAGAAATAGTCCTGCAGACAGTCCTGCAAAACCCGGTTGGCTTTCATGATCTTGGCGACATCGATATCCAGGGTGTATTCCGTTCCCTTGAGCGCGTGCCACATCGAGAGCACATCCGGTTGGCACGTGCCTCCGGAGAGGGGGGCGCGCGCCAGATCCACGCCGTCGGCTCCGGCCTCGATGGCCGCTTTGTACTGCGTGATGCCCACACCGGCGGTTTCATGGGTGTGGGCCCAAATTACCGCATCGTCCCCCAGAAGCTTGCGGGCGGCTTTGATGGTTTCGTAAAACTTTTGGGGGTTGGACGTTCCGGAGGCATCCTTGAAGCAGATGGAGTCGTAAGGAAGCCCCGAGTCCAGGATCTCG
>JASFIY010000340.1:0-3874 GCA_050122415.1 Desulfobacteraceae bacterium | reverse complement strand
GCCAGAGGGTCTTTGAAAAAATACGTGACGCGATCGTGCCGCCGGACCGCAGAGAGCTGAACTGCGAACTGTTCGATGAGGCCCAGGCTTCGGTCTTTGACCTCGTCGAAAGGCTCACCACCTATTCCATGCTGCCGGGCCCCAAGGTTGCGGCCCTCCGGGATGCCCGCATCTTCAGCACCCGCGGCGATGCCGCCAAATTTCTGGCCAAAGCCCGGGCCGCCTACGAGGCCCGGGAAATGGATAAGGCCGCGCGGGCCCTGGCTGCCTGCATGGGGCTGCTGGCGCTTTCCTGGGAGGATCTGCGGACTGACAACCGCAGCCAGCTTTTGAAGCTCGACGATGCCCAGGGCGGCGACGATGCCTGGCTGGAGGCCCTGGTGGCCGATTGCCGGGAGCGCGGGACAGCCATTCCCGGTGGCGCTGACGATGCCGGAGTGCTCCAGCGGGCCGTTGAAAAGGGCTTCCCCAAGGGCAACCACCTCATCCTCACCTGCGATGGCGTCGATCGCCGGCGCGGCCTGTTCAAGGTCGTGCAGGAGCGGGGGGTGGTGGTGGACTGCAGCGTTCCCGGCGGGGAGCGCAAGGCGGACAAAACGGTTCAGGAATCGCTTTTGCGGGAAACCCTGCAGGGGATTCTGGGCAGCCACCGCAAGACCCTCGAGCCGGATGCCTACCATGTTTTGTGCAGCCTGACGGGCTTCGATTTGCGCGCCTTCAGCCACAATCTGGAAAAGCTGGTGCTGTTTGTCGGCGAGCGGTCCCAAATCACCCTGCAGGATGTGCAGCGGGTGGTCCAGCGGAGCCGCAAAGACCCGATTTACCAGCTGACCAGCGCACTTGCGGAACGCAACCGGGAGGACGCGCTTTTCTATCTCGGCGCACTCTTGGCCGACAACTTTCACCCCCTGCAGCTGCTGGCGGCTCTGGTCAACCAGGTGCGCAAACTCCTGCTGGCCAAGGCCTTTGCCACCAGCGAGGAGGGGCGCGTGTGGCAGGCCGGGATGGGCTACGGGCAGTTCGCCAGCAGCGTTGCACCCGTGTTGCAGGCATCGGATGAGGCGCTGGCGGCCGAGATAACGGCCTGGAACGACAGCCTGGCCGGCGCCGGTCAAAAAACGCCGGCACAGGGCGCAGGCAAAAAGAAAGCCGTCAAGGCCGCCACGGATCTGGTGCTGGTCAAAAATCCGCGCAGCCTTTACCCGGTTTTCCAGCTGCTGCTGCGCTCCGCCAGTTTTTCACTGACCGAGCTGTTGCGGGCGGTTGAAATTCTAAACACCTTGGACCTGCAGCTCAAAACCACCGCCCAGAACCCAAGGCTCCTGATCGAGGCCGCTCTGCTGGAGATCTGCCGGCCGTCCGGCGCTTCAACAGCCTCCGGGCGTTTCGAAGGCACGGATGGCCGGGGCCCCGGAGCCAGTGCCTGACCCGCGCAGGGGCCGAACGCTTTTTCAAGGGCTTTATAGCCTACCGGGCGGCTCACTTCCGAAAAAGGACCCATCATGTCGAAGACCAAGATCGTTTGCACCATCGGCCCCTCCAGCGAAAGCCCCGATGTCCTCAGACGACTGATTCAAGCCGGAATGAACGTCGCACGGCTCAATTTCTCCCACGGCAGCCATGACGAACATCTCGAGAAGATAGTCTGCATCCGGGCAATCTCCTCGGAGTTGAAAAAGCCGGTGGCCATTCTGCAGGACCTCTGCGGGCCCAAAATCCGCGTCGGCCAGGTGCGCAGCCCGGGGGTGCGGCTGGCCCCGGGCGAAACCGTGGTTCTGACCAGCGAGCAGTTCGAGGCCTCGGGCAACCGCATTTCGGTCTCCTACCGCGATCTGCCGCGCGAAGTGAAGCCCCACGACCGGATTCTCCTGGCCGACGGGCTGATGGAACTCGTGGTGATGGAGACCACCGAGACCGAGATCCTCTGCGATGTGATCACCGGGGGGGTTTTGACCTCCAACAAAGGCATCAACCTGCCGTCGGGCACCATCAAGGCGCCCGCCGTGACCGCCAAAGACGAGGCCGACCTGGCCTTTGGCCTGGCAAACGATGTGGACTATGTCGCCCTGTCGTTCGTCCGAACCGCGGCGGATGTTCGCAGCGTCAAGTCGATGATTTCCAAGGCCGGCAAGGATACGCCGGTGATCGCCAAGATCGAAAAGCACGAGGCGCTGGACAATATCGAGGCCATCATGGAGAGCTCCGATGGGATCATGGTGGCCCGGGGGGATCTGGGCGTCGAAATCCCGTTGGAAAAAGTCCCCGAGATCCAGAAAATGCTGGTGCGCATCGCCAATACCACCGGCAAACCGGTCATCATCGCTACCCAGATGCTGCGCTCGATGGTCAATTCTCCGCGGCCGACCCGGGCCGAGGCCACCGACGTGGCCAACGCGGTGCTCGACGGGACCGATGCGGTGATGCTCTCCGAAGAGACCGCCAGCGGCAGCTACCCGGTGGAGGCGGTGGAGTTCATGGTGCGGATCACCGAAAACGCCGAAAAAAATTTTCCCCACAACAAATATCTGCAGCTGATGCCCAAAAAGGACATCTCCGGTTCGGTGGCCTATGCCTCCTGCGTCCTCGCCGATCACCTCAACGCCCAGGCGATCGTGGCCACCACCCGCTCGGGGTTCACCGCCGCCCAGATCTCGCGCTTCAAGCCCCGGCCGCAGATCATCGCGCTGTCGCCCGATATCCACACCATTCGACGGCTGGCGCTTTTCTGGGGCTGCTGCCCTTTCCTAGAGGACGACTCGGTGGACACCGACGCGCGCCTGGAGGAGGCCTCGGCGGCGGCGCTCAAATCGGGCAAGGTGAGCCCGGGGGACCTGGTGGTGATCACCGCCGGCCATCCCGTTCGGGCCGCCGGCACCACCAATATGCTGAAGGTCAAGAAACTCTGAGAACAAAAGGCCGAAAGAAAAAGGGGCTGCGGTTGGCACCGCAGCCCCTTGATTTTTTTGGTAGGCGGTACTGGATTTGAACCAGTGACTTCTACCGTGTGAAGGTAGCACTCTCCCGCTGAGTTAACCGCCCGTGTGATCCTTACGCGTCCACCATCTCCTTGAGTTCTTTGCCGACCTTGAAAAAAGGCAGCCTTTTGGCGGGCACCGTTATCTTTTCGCCGGTCTTGGGGTTTCGGCCGACGTAGGATTTGTATTCCTTGACTGTGAAACTGGCGAAACCCCTGATTTCGACGCGTTCGTTTTCAATAAGGGATTCGGCGATGGAGTTGAAGAAGGTGTCCACCACCCGTTCGGCGTCTTTGCGGCTGATGTCGGCTTCGTCTTTCAAGGCGTTGATCAGGTCTGAGCGGTTCATGCGTTCTCCGGAAAGGCGGTTTTCAACGGGCCTGGCCGATTCCGCAAAGGCGGGGTATTTATAAAGGCCGGGGGACCGTCAAGTCAAGAGATATTTCGGTCCGGCGGGATAAAAGCAGGGTCACGAGGCGCTTTCCCGTCCAGTTTCCGCGGGCTGACGCCCGAGTTCTTCGATCTCCTGGGGCGATGGCAGATCGCCGAGGTCCTTCAGGTCGAAGAGTTCCAGAAATTGCTTGGTGGTGGCATAAATCAGGGGTCTTCCGGGGATCTCGCGCCGCCCCAGCACCCGCACGAGTTTGCGCTCCAGCAGCATGCGGAGGACACCGCCGGTGTCCACACCGCGAATCTGCTCGATGTCGTGGCGGATGATGGGCTGCTTGTAGGCGATAATCGCCAGCGTCTCCAGGGCCGCCCGACTGAGGCGCACCGGGCTGGGCTGCAGCATCTTCCTGACGTACTCGCGGTACTGGGGCTGGGTCCTGAACTGGTAGCCGCCGGCCACCTCGCGGATTACAAAGCCGCCGTTGCGCCGGCTGTACTCCACCATCAAG
>JASFIY010000339.1:0-3885 GCA_050122415.1 Desulfobacteraceae bacterium | reverse complement strand
ATCGGAATGGGTTTTTTCGACACCTGGCTCAATTTCAGAAAACTGGACACCAGTAACAGTCAGTAAAGCTGTCTACCAGCGGAGGATTCAATGAAAGTAATTCTGACCGAAACCATCGAATCTTTGGGGATCATCGGCACGCCGGTCAAGGTGGCCAACGGCTATGCCCGCAACTATCTGCTGCCGCAGAAAAAAGCGGTGGCCGACACCCCCCAGAACCGCCGCATCCTGGAGCAGGCCAGGGCCAAGTTCGAACTCCAGATCGCCAAGGAGCGCGAGTTCGCCCAGGAAATGGCCGGGCGTCTGGAAGGGGTCGCGTGCCAGATTTCGGCCAAGGTGCATGAGGAAGACCGCCTCTACGGCTCCATCAGCGCCCGTGACATCCTGGATGCGCTGGCGGCCAAGGGCATCGAACTGGAAAAGCGGATGCTGCTCCTCAAAGAGCCCATCAAAACCACCGGGACCTTCAAGATACCGGTGCGGCTCTACCGGGGGATCGAACCCGAAATTTCCGTTACCATCGTAGCCGAGTAGCACTCGCCCCAACCCCCAAAGACCGCTCTCAGGGCAGCGGCCGGTCACGCCCCAGCGGGCCGCCGGCCGCTGCCGGCTGATGGAGCCCGTGAAGACCCCAATCCCGTGCCATCCCCCAAAGACCCATCTCTTTTGAATGTCCCGCCGCAGAATCTGGAAGCCGAGGAGGCGCTGCTGAGCGCCATTCTGATCGACAACAGCAGCCTGCTGGACATCATCGAAATCCTGCGGGCGGAGGATTTTTACCGCTCCGCCCATCAAAAAATCTTCGCCACCGTCACCGACCTGTTTTCGCGCGGCGAACCGGTGGACCTGGTAACCCTGGCCAACAGTCTCAAGGAAAAGGGCTGGCTGGAGGAGGTCGGCGGCCCCGCCTTTCTGGCGGCCCTGGTGGATGCCATCCCGCTGGCGGTCAACCCCCAGCACTATGCCCGCATCGTCCACTCCAAGGCGATCCTCAGACACCTGATTGAAAAGGCCGGCGCCATCTCCAAACGCTGCTTCGAGGACCGCGGCAATGTGGAGGAGGTCATCGATTTTGCGGAAACGGCCATTTTCGAGGTGGCCCGCAACAAGCACAAAAAAGCCTTTACGGCCATGCGGGAGTGCGTCGATGCCAACATCGACGCACTCGTGGAGCGCCAGGGCAACAAATCTCTGCTGACCGGTGTCCCCACGGGCTTCACCAAGCTGGACAGCATGACCTCGGGCTTTCAGGCATCGGATCTGATCATCCTGGCCGCACGCCCCAGCATGGGCAAAACCGCCTTCGCGCTGAACATCGCACGCAACGCGGCCCTTGGCGAGAACATCCCGGTGGCCATCTTTTCCCTGGAAATGTCCAAAGAGCAGCTCTCCATGCGCCTCTTGTGCGCCGAGGCGCGGGTGGACTCCCAGCGGGTGCGCAGCGGCTTTTTCAGCGACCAGGACTGGCACCGCCTCACCGGTGCGGCCGAGGTCCTGGCCGAGGCCCCAATCTTCATCGACGACTCGGCCGACGTGACCGCCCTGGAGATCCGCGCCAAAGCCCGCCGCCTGATGCTGGAAAAGGGGCTCGGGATGGTCATCGTGGACTACCTCCAGCTGATGCGCAGCAGCACCTCATCGGAGCGCCGGGATCTCGAGATCTCCGAGATATCCCGCTCCCTCAAGGCGCTGGCCAAGGAGCTCAGCGTTCCGGTGATCGCGCTCTCGCAGCTCAACCGCAAACTGGAGGAGCGCGCCGACAAACGCCCCCAGCTGGCCGATCTGCGCGAATCGGGGGCTCTCGAGCAGGATGCCGACGTGGTGGCTTTCATTTATCGCGACGAGGTCTACAACAAGGACGAGAACAACCCCAACCGCGGCAAAGCCGAAATCATTCTGGGCAAACAGCGCAACGGCCCCATCGGCACCGCGCACCTGGCGTTTCTGAACGTTTACACCCGCTTCGAAAACCTCGCCCCCGAGCACGAAGGTTGAAATGAAGCGCCTGCACGGCAACACCGACGGTCTCAAAGCCAGCGAGATCCGCCGGCTGGAAAATCTCTACCGCCGCCGGATTCCGCCGGCTTACGTGATCACCAACGAACTGGCTCTTGAAATGGGCCGCCTGTCGCGCGAGCTTCGCCGTCAGATCGGTATACTGGTGGATCGCAGCGGCAAAATCGCCGCCGTCATGGTCGGCGACCATCAGGGCATCCTGATTCCGGAAATCGCCGAATACCGGGCGGCCCCCGGACGTCTGCGGGGGGTGCGCTGCGTTCACACCCACCTGAAAAACGAGCCGCTGAGCCACGACGACCTGACCGACCTGGCCCTGCTGCGGCTGGACCTGATGGCCGCCGTCGATCTGGACCAGACCGGGGTCCCCCGAAGGGTCTTTGTGGCCCACATCCTGCCGGAGGGGACCCAGGAAAAGCCCTGCGAGGAGCTGCCACCGCTGGATCCCGGGCACCTGGAAATCGGCTGCGACGGGCTGATTCGCGCCCTGGAGTCCGAACTGGCCCGGGCCTGGTCGACCCGCGCCACACTTCCGGGGGTGGAGCGGGCGCTGCTGGTGAGCGTCACCAGCGCCGACCGCCGGGCAGCCCGGGAATCGCTGGATGAACTCAAGGAGCTGGCGCGTTCAAGCGGCATCCAGGTGGTGGACACCGTTTTGCAGCAGCGCACCCGGGTCGACCCGCGCTTTCTTCTGGGGCGCGGCAAACTTCAGGAGTTGACCCTCGCGGCCCTCCAGCAGTCGGTGACCCTGATCGTCTTCGACCAGGAGCTCAACCCCTCCCAGATCCGATCCATCACCGACCAGGTGGCGCTCAAGGTGATCGACCGCACCCAGCTGATTCTGGACATCTTCGCCCAACGCGCCCAGACCCGCGAGGGCAAACTCCAGGTGGAGCTGGCCCAGCTGAAGTACCTGCTGCCGCGCCTGGCCCACAAGACCACGGCCCTTTCGCGCCTGACCGGCGGCATCGGCGGCCGCGGGCCCGGCGAGACCAAGCTGGAAATCGATCGGCGCCGGGTGCGCGAGCGCATCGGCCGCCTGGAGCGGGAGCTGGAATCCACCCGCAGGCAGCGCCACCAGCAAAAGGCCCGGCGCAGCAAAAAGGGGCTGCCGGTGATCTCCATCATCGGCTACACCAATGCCGGCAAGTCCACGCTGCTCAACACCCTGACCCACAGCAGGGTGCTGGCCGAAAGCCGGCTCTTCGCCACCCTGGACCCCTCCAGCCGGCGCCTGCGCTTCCCGCGCGACATCGAGGTCATCATCACCGACACGGTGGGCTTTATCCGCGACCTGCCCGAGGACCTGCGCGTGGCCTTCCGCGCGACCCTGGAAGAGCTGGAGAGCGCGGACCTCCTGCTGCACGTGATCGACATCAGCAACCCGCGCTACGCCCAGCAGGTGGAATCGGTGGAAAAGATCCTCGAAGAGCTCGGCCTGGACACCATCCCCGCCATCCGGGTGCTCAACAAAAAAGACCGTCTGGACAGCGATGCGCTGCAGGCCTGTCTCAACCGCCTGGGCGGGATCGCCATTTCAGCCCCCCGGCGCGAGACCCTGATCCCGCTGGTGGAACGCATCCAGGACATGGTCGAAACCCTCACCCCGCGGCAGCAGGACGCCGCCGCCGACCCGTGAGCACCCCCTCCGATCTTGTTGACCCTCCTGGGCGCGGCGCCGCCGGCTAATTTTTTTCCCGTCGTCCCGGGCCAAGCATCGCAGCGGCCGTCAGAATTCCTCTCTAAGAGCGTGTCCAAAAAGCTCAATCAACTGCCAGACGCCGGGTCATTAGTTTGATCATGACAATGCGTATCATGCTCTCGCTGGTTTCGGGCAGAAACTCGTAGTCTTTGGATAACCTTCGGTGA
>JASFIY010000338.1:0-3895 GCA_050122415.1 Desulfobacteraceae bacterium | reverse complement strand
CAGCGGCAGGCGGTATTTGCCGGCGATGGTGGCCAGCATGCGGCTGCGGAAGGCGTCCTTGCCCGCATGGAAGGGCGAGGCGGAGATGTTGACGATCAACTCCGCCCCGTTTTCCACCAGCAGGGCCACCGGGTCGGACGGGTAGATCCGATGCTTGAAGACGTCTTTGTCGTTCCAGACGTCCTCGCAGACCGTCAACCCCAACCGGCGCCCGCGGTAGGCCACCGTCCGGTAGACCGCACCGGGCTCGAAGTAGCGGCACTCGTCGAAGACGTCGTAAGTGGGCAGGAGCCGTTTGGCCACTTTCTGAAGCACCCGGCCGTTTTCGAACAGGACCGCGCTGTTGAAGAGCGGGTTGCCCGCCTCCGCCGGGTTGATGTCGGCCACCCCGCAGACCACGCCGATGCCCCGCAAGGTGTCGACCAGCCGCTCCAGGCAGGCCAGGCCGGCGGCCACAAAATCTTTTTTCTCCAACAGGTCCCGGGGGGGGTAGCCCGAAATGGCCAATTCCGGAAAGACCACCAGGTCGCACCCGCGACCGGCGGCTTGGCCGGCAAAGTCTTTTATTTTTTTTAAATTGTAATCGAAATCCCCGACAATCGGGTTGATTTGGGCAAGGGCGATTTTCATGGCCGAATCGTCTGCTCCAGGGCAGCGGGGGCAGGTCGCGCAAGGCCGCGGCTGGTTGGATGAGGTGCGATCAGGCGCCGTGGCCGAAACCGGCAACCTGGCGAGTCGGCTGAAAGTACTACAGCGCCTTTGCGGTTGTCAACCGGGGCGGCGGCGTATATACCATCGTCACGCCGACGGTTGGATGCCGGCGCCGCAGCCCACCCCCAAGAGGTGAACCCCATGGCGACCGAAGCGCAAAACACGCTGGACGACTTCGACCTCTCCTTCAAGATCTTCTACGACCTGATGACCCGCAAGGTGCATCACATCCTCCTGGTCTCCAGCCCTTACGAGGCCTTTATCATGGAGGAGGACGGCCGCCTGGCCGAGCGGATCGTGCATGAATACGAGGGGCTGAACCTCTCCAGCCCGCCGCGCCTGACCTGGGTCGCCACCGCCGCCGAAGCCCTTGCGGCCCTGGAAAACGAGCCCTGCGACCTGGTGATCCTCAACCCCGGCCTGGGCGATCGGGACCCTTACGACCTGGGGCGCCGGGTCAAGCGCCGTCACCCGGATCTGCCCGTCATCCTGCTGGCCCACAGCACAGAGCTGCTGAACGACCCGCGCTACGCCGACCGGCGCACCATCGACAAACAATTCGTCTGGCTGGGCAATTCCGACCTTTTCCTGGCCATCATCAAGAGCGTCGAAGATCTCCTCAACGTGGCCCACGACACCGCTCGGGCGCGGGTCAGGGTGATTCTCCTGGTGGAGGACTCCCCCTTCTACTACTCCTCCTTTCTGCCCCTGCTCTACCGCGAGATCGTCAGCCAGACCCAGGCGGTGATGGAGGAATCCATCAACGCCGAGCACCGTCTGCGCCGCATGCGGGCGCGGCCCAAGATCCTGCTGGCGGAGACCTACGAGGAGGCCCTGGATATCTTCCGCCGCTACCGCCCCTACATGCACTGCGTCTTTTCCGACGTGCGCTTCAAGCGCCGTGGCCGGATGGACCCCCGGGCCGGTTTTGAGCTGCTGTCGAAAATTCAGCAGGAATCCCCCGGGATCCCCTCCCTGGTTTTGAGCAGTGAGGAGAGCAACCGGCAGCGGGCGCTGGCCCTCGCGGCGGCCTTCATCAACAAAAATTCACCCTCGCTGAACGCCGAGATCCGCTCGTTTTTCACCCGCTACCTGGGTTTCGGCGAGTTCATCTTCCGCATGCCGGACGGCCGTGAAGTGGCCCGCGCCAACAACGTCCAGGCCCTGGAAAAGGTGCTGCCGTCGGTGCCGGACGCATCGGTCCTCTACCACGCCACCCAAAACCATTTCTCCAACTGGCTGATGGCCCGTTGTGAAATTTTTCTGGCCTCCCGCCTGCGACCGCTCAAGGCCAGCGATTTCCCGTCCGCGGCGGCCATCAAGACCTACCTCATCGCCAGTCTGCGCGAGCGCCGGCAGAAGCGCCGGCGCGGCGTGATCGCCGACTTCGTGCCGGCCAAATTCGACACCGAAAACGGTTTTTTCAAAATCGGGCGCGGCTCCATGGGCGGCAAGGCCCGCGGCCTGGCCTTCCTGGCCACGCAGTTGATCGAAAACGCATGGCTGCCGGCCAAGTATCCGGGAGTGCGGATCACCATCCCCCAGACCGTGGTCATCACCACCGAAGGCTTCGACGATTTCCTGGACGACAACGCCCTGCGCAATTTCAACCCCGAAGGTCTCGACGACGAGAGCATTTTCGGGACCTTTCTGGCCGCCCGGTTCCCGGTTTGGCTGCGCGAGGACCTCAAAGCCTACCTGCAACAGGTGACCCACCCCCTGGCGGTGCGTTCCTCGAGCCTGCTGGAGGACGCCCAGGGCCACTCCTTCGCGGGGGTCTACAACACCTACATGCTGCCCAACCGCCACGAGGAGCTCAACGTCCGGTTGGGCCGCCTGATCAACGCCGTCAAGCTCGTCTGGGCATCGACCTTCCTGGAGAACCCCCGCGCCTTCACCCGCAGCACCCTGCACCGCACCGAGGAGGAGAAGATGGCGGTCATCGTCCAGGCCCTCACCGGCGCCCGGCACGGCGACTACTTCTACCCGGCCCTGGCAGGGGTGGTGCAGTCCCACAATTTCTACCCGGTGGGGCCCATGCGGCCCGAGGACGGTATCGCCCACATCGCCCTGGGTCTGGGCAAAACCGTGGTGGAGGGCGGTTCGACGCTGCGCTTCTGCCCCCGCTACCCGGAACTGCTGCCCCAGTTTTCGACGGTGGCCGACATTCTGCGAAATGCCCAGCGGGACTTTTTTGTTCTCGCCATGGGCGCCCGCACCGAAGAGGGGGGCCTTGGGGGGCAAAACGCGCTGGTCAAACTGACGGTCGACCAGGCCGTCGACCACCCGGCGGTGCGGTTTTTTGCCAGCGGCTACAGCCCCCAGGACCAACACATCCGCGACCGCCTGGGCCGGGGGGACTATCCGGTGATCACCTTTGCCAGCATTCTCAAACACGGCGCCATCCCCTTGCCGGCCATCCTGGTGGACCTGCTGGCGCTGGGACACCGGGGCATGGGCGGGCCGATGGAAATCGAATTCGCCCTGACCCTGGCGTCAGCCGAGCAGCCCCGACCGAACCTGGCGCTGCTCCAGATTCGCCCCATGGCCAAGGCCCCGGCGTGGCCGGGCGAAGAAGAGACCGACAGCGCTGCAAGGCACCACAAATTCTGCTATTCCAGCATGGTGATGGGCACCGGGGGCTTGAACACCGTCCGGGATTTGGTGTATGTCAAGCCCGAATCCTTCGACCCGGCCCAAACGGTGGTGATCGCGGCCGAAATCGCCGCCTTCAACGGCCGGCTGCTGACCGCCGGTCGCAAGTACCTGCTGATCGGGCCGGGCCGCTGGGGCTCGGCCGACAGCTGGCTGGGCATCCCGGTTAGATGGAAGGACATTTCCGGCGTGGGGGCGATCGTGGAGACCACTCACCCCCGGCTGCATGCCGATCCTTCCCAGGGCACCCATTTTTTCCACAACATCACCTCCCTGGGGATCAGCTACATCACCATTTCCAGGGACTCCCGGGATTTCATCGACTGGCCGTGGCTCGCCGGCCTGCCCGCCGCCCGGGACGGAAAATTCTTGCGCCACGTGGCTCTGGCGCAGCCGCTGAGGTTGAAATTTGACAACACGAGGTCCTGCGCAGCGATTCTGATCCCTCAAACGGAGGAAGCCCATGAACGAGATCGTGGACCGGATCACCAACCGTGATCCGGGTGAAAAGGAATTCCATCAGGCGGTG
>JASFIY010000337.1:0-3896 GCA_050122415.1 Desulfobacteraceae bacterium | reverse complement strand
ATGGCCTGCTTGAGCAGGGTCTGGTTGGAGGGGATGTCGAACATGCCCCCCAGGGATAAAATGGGGACCTGGATGCCGGACCTGCCGAAGGGCCGCGTGGCGACACCGGTAGGCTCTGCCGCCTGGGGCGGGGCAGCGGCGGAGGTCCGGCTGGCCCCGGCAAGGGGCGCCAGCACGGAGCCCACCCCGGCGCAGCCGGCGGCTTTGATAAAGGACCGGCGGGATATGCCGTTATCTTTTTTTAGCATGGGTTCACCTCTTTTTTTTTGGGCGGCCTCCTGCGGCCTGCCCTGGTTTTGGGAAAAAACAGCCCCGACCCTGCTTCGACCCCCATCACGTGAGCGGGCTGTCGATGGTGCGATCTTGATTGGACTGCCTCAACACCGGTCCGGCGGAGCCGGATCGGGGCATCCGCATTTACAACAACAAGCGGTGCCGGGCCTGCCGGCTTTCGTTTTCCGCCGTAACCCGGATGGCCCGGCGCCCCTTGACCGGGCATTCGTGCTCGCAAACCCCGCAGCCGATGCACTGGGCCGGGTCCACGTAGGGCAGCTGCAGCCGTACCAGCAGCGTGAGCCGGTCGCCCGCTGCGGCCGTATCGGCCCAGGGGTTCTCCGCCAGGGTGATGCCGGAGGGACCGATGGCGACGATTCTGGCGGGGGGCCGGCGGTCTCCGCCTTCAAGGGTAACAAAATAGTCCCCGGTTGCAAACCGTTCGGACGGCAGTGCCGGACCCTCGAACAGCAGCCGGTCGCCCGCCAGAGCCTGAAAAACCAGCGCGCGGCTCAGCCGAACCGGCTGGTAGGCCTCGCGGGTGAAGATCGCCTTGGGGCTGACCGGACAGTTTTCCTGGCAGACGATGCAGGGGCGGTCCATGGCCCAGGGCAGGCAGCGGCCCCGGTCGACAAAGGCCGTGCCGATGCGGATGGGGCCCTGGGGTGCGAAATCGCCTCGGCCCAAGCGTTCGTCCAGTGAAATCGGACGGATGGCGGCGGTGGGGCACAGGTTGCCGCAGGCGATGCAGCCCTGCTGACAGCCGCTGGTACCCATGCGGAAGTTGAGCATCGGGGTCCAGATGCCTTCGAGGCCGACCTGGATCCCGGCCGGGTGGATGACATTGGTGGGACAGACGCGCATGCACTGACCGCACTTGATGCAGCGCTGGAGAAAGGCCGTCTCGGGCAGGGCCCCGGGGGGGCGGATCACTTCCGGATTCCAGGCATCGCCGGTCAGACCGGCCAGCCGCGCCAGGGGGACGGCGGCCGCCCCCGCGGCGAGCGTCAGCACAAACTCCCGTCTGGCGATGTCGGGCAGGGCAATCTCGCCGGCGGCCGATGGACTGCGCTGGTAGCCCATCACGTCGTGCCGGCACTGCGCCAGGCAGTTCATACACATCACGCACTCGGGGGTCCGGATGACCGACGAGGGCTCGCAGGCCCCTTCGCAGTAACGGTCGCAGGCACCGCAGGCGGTGCAGCCGTCGGCTTTCTGCCCCACCCGCCAGAGGGCGTTTTTGCCCAGCAGGCCGAAGAGCGCCCCCAGCGGGCAGACAAAGCGGCAGTAGAAGCGCGGGAGGCGCAAGTTGAGAAAAACCGCCGCCCAGAAGATGACACCGATGGCCAAAACACCGGGGTAGAGCCGGCCCGCGGGCGACAGCGAAATCAGGCGCCCGTCAACCAGCGGCAGCAGGGCCAGGTTCACCGAGCGGTAAAAAAGCGGGATGGGGTCCAGGAGGCCGGTTTGCAGAGAGGCGGCCAGCAGCCGGGAGCCGTCGACCAGAAAACCCAGAACCATCCAGCCGATGGCGACCAACACCACGGCGGCCGCCCAGCGCTTGCCCGATTGGTTTTGCCACCGGGCGACACCGACCCCCAGCAGCAGCGCGCCGGCCAAAACCGCAGCCAACAGTGCCGGCGAGGCCATCGAAGCCTTCAGCAGCCAACCCAGCAGATCGCCGGCCGCAGCGCCCAGCAGAAAAAACAGGATCAGGTATTTGATCCGTTGGCCCCGGTGGTAGCGGTTGGCTGCGATCATCGCCGAGGCCTTGCGGCCGCGGTTGGCGATCCATCCCACGGCCTGGTGCAAGGCTCCGAAGGGACAGAGCCAGCCGCAGAAGAAACGGCCCAGCAGAATGGTCAAGATCACCGTCGCCAGACCCCACAGCAGACCGGCATAGAGGGTGCCGGTTGCCAGCAGGGTGCCCAGGCCGACCAGCGGGTCCAACTGAATCAACCAGCCCACCGGCCACCCGCGCAGCTGCCACCACCGCTCGCCCAGGGTGGTGACGATGCAAAACCACAGGAAGAGCAGGAAAAAGAAGATCTGGCTGATGCGTCTGGCGGTGACGATTTTCATTGAAACGGTCCCACTCGCGCCTCAAGTCTGGATCTCTTGCAGATCCAGAGACCGGTAATCGGCCGTGCCGGCCCCGATGCTCTGCGCTTTGGCGACAAAGGCCAGGTCTGCAGCCGTCCGGCCCAGCAGACTGGCGCCGACGGCATCGGCGGCCACCGGATCGGTGCTCACGATCAGGGTGCCGGTGGGTTTGAGATCGGACAGGGACCCCCCGGTGGGGCCGTTGGTCATCATGGTCTGGATGCCGTCCAGGACCACCACCGTGGGCCTGATCATCATGGCCAGCTCCTGGATGATGGTGTGGATGTCCTGGTGAAAGATGTTGCGCCGCCCGCCCAGCAGGCCGTACCAGTTTTTCAGGGTCATGGAGGCGCCGCTGCGGTGATGGTCTTTGACCGGGGCCATGCCGATGATGCGGTCCACCCGCGCCAGAGGGGCATAGAGAACCGGCCAGTCCCGGATCAGGCGCCCGCCGTCCACGCTGTAGGGCGCAAACAGGGACTCGCGCGGCAAGACCACCTCGGCCCCGGCCTGACGGGCCGCCGCGTCGATGCCGGTCAGCGCGAAGGTGGAGGCCGGGTCATTGATGGGGTTGTCGGTGACAATCACCCGCGATGCGCCGGCATCGAGGCACAGTCGCACCACGGCGGCCACCAGATCCGGATGCGAGGTGGCGCCCAGGCTCGGCGGGGAGGCGAAGGCGGCGTTGACCTTGAGCAGGACGCGTTCACCGGGCTTGACGAACGCGCCCATGCCCCCCAGGGCCGCAAAGGCCTGCCCGACGGTCCTCGCCCGGTCCGTTCCCCGGGCGATGCAGATCCTGCCCTGCGGCAAGGCCAGCGAAAAATCCGGAATCCGCAGTGCGGTGCCGGCGTCGGCGTCGGCACCGCCATCGGGCCCCTTGCCATCGTAGAACCCGATCCCCAGGGCGGCGGCCGCCGCCACCGAGAGCCCCGCGCGGGTGCAGCGGCCCAGAAATTCACGTCGGTTCAAGGCGGGATCGGCCGTCATATAACAGTCCCCTTTGGGCGCCGCGGCCCGGGATTATGGGGGTGAACGCCGGGCCGCCGACATCGCAGATTGCGCGCTGGACGAAGAGCGCAGCGGTCCGCCTCCGGTGACGGTCACGGCTTCGGCTCTGCCCCTTGCAGGTGCCCGGCCAGTCTCCTGGCCAGTTCGGCGGCCGCCTCCAGGTTGCCGGCTTCGTGGACTCCCGCCAGATAGCGGCCGTGGCTGAAGACGATTTCGTAGGTGTCGAAAAACCGCAGAACGCCGGCGCCCGCGACGGGGGGTGGCGCCTCCACGACGAGGGCGCCGTAGGAGGCCAGTGTTTGCCGGTATTCAAGGGCCAGTGCGGATGCCGCCTCAGGGGTCGGCCGCGGGGAGACAAAGGCCGTCAAGGGGGTGGCGTCGATCCGGTATTCCGCGGTGTAGACCTGATCCAGCTGCTCGAAGCCGAAGGCGTTGGCGGCGATCAGTTGAAGGCTCTCGGGCGCCAGACCCGCCCGGGGAAAAAGATCGGCTCCGGGCGCTCCGCCGCC
>JASFIY010000336.1:0-3896 GCA_050122415.1 Desulfobacteraceae bacterium | reverse complement strand
CCAGCCGCGAGGTGCTGCGGATTTTGCAGCAGCAGGGCAAGCGGGTCGTGGCGGTCCGCCACCCCATGCCCTACGGCGACCTCACCCGCCAGGTGGTCCAGCGCTTCGCATCTTACGCCGACCTGGACGCCGCCGACTGCACCATCGAGGAACGCGAGGAGTACGAGCCGGTGGTGGCCATGGGGGCGGTGATCTATGCCGGCATCGACTACGAAAAGATCCTGCGACAGGCCGAAGAGGAGGCGGACGTGATCGTCTGGGACGGGGGTAACAACGACACCCCCTTCTACCTCCCCCAGGTCGCCATCGTGGTCTTCGACCCCCACCGCGCGGGCCACGAGACCGCCTACCACCCCGGCGAGACCAACATGCTGATGGCCGGTATCGCCGTCATCAACAAGGTCGACAGCGCCGACCCGGCGGCGGTGGCGGCGGTCCGGCAGACCATCGCCGCCCACAACCCGGATGCCGACATCGTCCTGGCCGATTCGGCCCTGCTGGTCGATGCCCCCGAGCGCATCCGCGGCCGCAGGGTCCTGGTGGTGGAGGACGGCCCCACCGTGACCCACGGCGACATGCCCTTCGGCGCCGGGGTGATCGCCGCCCGGCGCTTCGGCGCCGAGGCCCAGGTGGACCCACGGCCCCACCTGGTGGGCAGCCTGCAGGAAACCTTTGCGGCCTATCCCCGGATCGGGGCGCTGCTGCCCGCCATGGGTTACGGCGAGGGGCAGGTGCGCGACCTGGAAGCCACCATCAACAACACCCCCTGCGACCTGGTGCTGTCGGCCACGCCCGTCGACCTGACCCGGCTGATGACCATCGCCAAACCGGTGGTCCACATCCGTTACACTTACCGGGACCACGATCCGGCCACCTTGAAAAAGGCGCTGCTCAGGCGCCTGAAGGTCTGACCCCCGCATGCCCCCAGAGCGCAGCGATAAACCGATCCTGCTGGTCGCCCTGGGCGGCAACGCCCTGATCCGCAGGGGACAGGCCGGCACCATCGCCGAGCAGTTCGAGAACCTGAAGGTGCCCCTGGGCCAGATCGCGCGGCTGTCGCGGGACTTCAGGGTCATCATCACCCACGGCAACGGCCCCCAGGTGGGCAACCTGCTCCTGCAGCAGGAATGCTGCGACGCCGTCCCCAAGCTGCCGCTTGAGATCCTGGTGGCCCAGACCGAGGGTCAGATCGGGTACATGATCGAGTCGCGCCTGGACGAGGAACTCATGGCCCTGGGGGCCGGCTTCCGGCCCATCGTGACCTTGATCACCTACGTCGTGGTGGACCGCAGCGACCCGGCTTTCAGCGCGCCCAGCAAGCCCATCGGACCGGTGGTGGCCCCCGAGAAGGTGGCCGCCCTGCCCTACCCCTGCATCGAGACCCCCAAAGGCTGGCGGCGGGCCGTGGCCTCGCCGCGCCCGCTGACGATCATCGAGAAGCGTGAAATCCGGAAGCTGATCCAGCTGGATTTCATCGTGATCTGCTGCGGCGGCGGGGGGATCCCCGTGATCCGCGAGGGCCGCTCCTTCGCCGGGGTGGACGCGGTCATCGACAAGGACCTCGTCAGCGCCCGGCTGGCCCTGGAAACCGGGGTGGACCGGTTCATCATCGCCACCGACGTCCCCGGCGTCTATCGCGACTACGGCCGCAGCGGCCAGCGCCTGCTGAAAACCCTGACGGTCAGGGAGGCCGTGGGTTACCGCGAGGCCGGCCATTTCCCCGTGGGCACGATGGGGCCCAAGATCGATGCGGCCATCTCCTTTGTGCGCCACACCGGCAAGTGGGCGGCGATCACGGCCATCGACGCGATCGAAGCCGCCGTGGAGGGCCGGGCGGGCACCTCTCTGCGGCCGGATTGAGACGCCCTGTTGACGATTCCCGCCAACCGGAGGAACACGATGAATTCCCACCCCAAGGACTGCATAGGCATACCGATCCTGAATTGCGCCGCCGGCGCGCTGCTGGCGATCCTGCTGGCGCTCCCGGCCGCGGCCCAGGCGCCTGCCGACGAGGCGGCGCTCTGGGCCGCGCTGGCCGGCGGCGGCCACACCGCCCTGGTGCGCCACGCCCTGGCGCCCGGCACCGGCGACCCGCCGGGCTTCCGGATAGACGACTGCGCCACCCAACGCAATCTCTCCCCGGCCGGGCGCCGGCAGGCACGCGCCCTGGGCGAGCGCTTCCGGAAGCACGGCGCAACGGAGGTCGCGGTCTTCTCCAGCCTCTGGTGCCGCTGCCTGGAAACGGCCAGGCTGCTGGATCTGGGGGAGGTGACCCCGCTGCCGGCGCTGAACTCGTTTTTTCGCGACCGCAGCCCTGAGGCCGCCCAGAGCGCCGCGGTGCGGCGTCTGATCGCCGAGCAGGCCGCCGGGGGCCGGTCCCTGGTGCTGGTCACCCACCAGGTCAACATCACCGCACTGACCGGCGTGTTTCCGCAGTCGGGGGAAATCGTGGTGGTGCGCCCGGAGGGGGCCGGCCT
This sequence comes from Desulfobacteraceae bacterium, assembly GCA_050122415.1. GTDB lineage: Bacteria > Desulfobacterota > Desulfobacteria > Desulfobacterales > JAABRJ01 > JAABRJ01. The sequence goes on along the minus strand of JASFIY010000336.1, from coordinate 1,419 downwards.
GCGCCTGGTGGGGCGCATCCGCTGAGCAAGACGGGGACTTTCGGCCACCCGGGGTCTGGCCGGACGGCGGCGGCCAAGGCCGAAGGACACCACCAACTCCCGGGGCCGACGGGCGGGCCGACGGGCCCCGGGCGCCGGAAGGGGGCGCCTGCGACCGATGGCCTCAAAGGCTTGAATTTCCAGGGGCGGCATTCAGACAGAAGGAGGTCAGCAGGCCGCTTTCGATCTCGTTTCCAAAAAGCGCCCATTTGGCCGCGGCAATGGTTTCGGGCAGGTAGCGGCCGTACATTTTGACCGGCAATTCCGGCAAATGGCTCGTGGGCGCCACCGCCAGCGTCAGCAGGTACTCGACCAGATAGCCGGCGTTCTGGGCCAGAAGACCGCTGTAGGCCTGCCGCTGGCGAAGCCGCAGGACCCGCAGTTCGTGCATGGAACGGCCCAACTCCGATTCCATCAGTTCATCGTAGGTCGTCAGAATGGCCTCCAGCCGCACCACCCGTGCGCCCCGGGCGAGGTAGTCGGCGAACCCGGCTTGGGACCGGCCAGGGTCCAGGCCCCGGCGCGCGGCAATCGACCAGTCAAACCCCTGCTGGAGTGCCGCGAGGGCGTCCGGGGCGGGCAGGTCGACGTCCACCAGGAGGTTGACGGCATTGTAGTCACCGCTGTGCTTTTCGGTCTCCACGACGGTAAAATACGGCTCCTGTTCCAGAAGCGCCGGCACGCGTTCGAGCACATCGGGCGCGGCGATGATCTTGAACCCCACCAGATCGTTGATCGCCAGCGCTTCGCGCGCGATCCGCACGTTTCTGTGCCTGAAGAGGCCGGCCACCGCCGTTTCAGCCGCGGCAAAATCCCGTCCCATGACCTCCTCGGAGCTGATCAGTTGGGCAAGCGGCACGCCGGCCGCGGCAGCCCGACGTTGGGCGATGAGCTGGGCTTCGGCCCTGATCTCCTGAAGCAGGGCGGCCACCAGGCGATGGGAAACTTTTTCCGCCACCCGGGAAAGGCGCTTGATCCGGCCGATGGCCGCCAGGCGCCCGTCGGGGGTGGTGAGCAAGGCGGCATCGATGGGCAGACCGGGAAAGAAATACTCCGGGTTTTCACGAAAACCCGCGATCAACTGCCGGGTGCGCGAACTTTGATGCGGCAGGTACTGAATGAGGCGCTCGCGCAGGAGGTGTTTTTGGCGCAGCCGCTCGGCGTGCAAAGGGGACGCGAAAAGCTTGCCCAAAAAAGCGGTCATGCGGTCGACGACGCACCTGGCGACGATGCTTTCGTAGAGAAATATCCGGCTCACGGTGCGCGGGTCTTCGGGTTTGAAATCGTCGTTGAGCCAGCGCAGGGTGAGATCGAAAAGTGCGTCCCGGTGGGTCATGGCGGTGATGTACATGGGCGGTCAGTACTCCTGGGGATGAAGCG
>JASFIY010000335.1:0-3901 GCA_050122415.1 Desulfobacteraceae bacterium | reverse complement strand
GGTGCTGCACATCCAGATGGGCAACCCATCACTTGCCCAGGAGGATCACAACCAACTCGTCGCCATGAATTCGCCCCTTGCCGCTGAGCTGCAATACGTGGCAGAAAACGGCCGCGAAAAAGAACCGGAGCGGTTTTTCGGTGTGTCCCGTAAAATGTGATCTGGATTATCAGGTGGGCACCGTTCGGAGTTGACACAACAAAGACTTTGATGGCAAGCGGTGTCATATGTCATACTGAGTCCCATCAAGGCCTTACGCGCAAACAGGCTTTCCATGGCCTTGGAAAATGGTCGGAAGTGCCCACCCAACGTCACCACCACCAGATACCCAAATCTTGCAAAGGAGAACGAATGGACATCATCGATGCATTGGTCGGTCACCACCAGGAACTCAGACAACTTTACCGGGCGTCGGAAAGCGATGCGGGCCGGTTCGCCGAATTTGTTCGTCACCTCGTGGTTCACCACACCATGGAGGAGAAGTACTTTTACGATCTGCTCCAGAAGGTACCCGACGCCCGCCACGATTCCCTTGAAGCGGTTAACGAGCACCACATCATCGAATTGATCATCAAGGATGCTGAGGGGTTTCCTAAGGATCACGAAGACTTTCCCATCAAGGTGGAAGGCCTTGGCGAGTACACCACCCACCACCTGGACGAGGAGGAGGCGGAGATCTTTCCGATGGCGCGCGCCCGTTTCAGCCCCGAGGACCTGATGACGCTGGGAAAGCTTTTCCTCGAGGCCAAACGGGAACTGCTTGCCGTTGAATTGCCGGAGGTGCCTGCACAGATCGATCAGCGGGCCAAAGGCTCTAAACTGGTCCAGGCCAGCTCGCAAGGGCTTGGCATCGGCAGCTTGAAATAACGACCCCGCCCGATCAACGTAAACTTCTATCGGAAATGGAGGGACCATGGACATACTCAAAAGAGAGTTGGCGCCGATTCCCCAGCAGGCATGGGCTGAAATCGATGCACAAGCGACAAGAAGCCTGAAGGCGATCCTGTCGGCCAGGAAAGTCATTGACCTGACGGGGCCCATGGGTCCCGATTTTCCAGGAGTGCCCGAGGGTCGCCTGGAATATCCGGACAATCAGCCGCCAACCGGACTGTCCTACGGCATTCACAAGGTGCACCACCTGGTGGAGACCCGAATTCCCTTTGAACTGGATATCAAGGAAATGGACAATGCCGTCCGCGGGGCCAAAGATCTCGATCTGTCCAATCTGGAAGCCGCCGCTCTGAAGATCGCCCTTTTTGAAGAGAGTGTCATTTACCACGGCCTGCCCCAGGCCAATATAAAAGGGCTCAAACATTGTGCCGACAAGGAATGCCTGACCATTGGATCGGCGCCGGAACAATTGCTCGAGGCCATTGCCGAGGGGCTCACTGTCTTTGCCGGTCGCTCCGTCGAAGGGCCTTTCTCCTTCGTCGTGGGGCCGAAACTGTGGAGCCGGATGTCCGCACACTTGCAGGGCTACCCGGTTAAAATGCAGGCTGAGAATATCCTGGGCGGAACGGTGCTGCTCAGCCCCTATTTAACCGGCGATTTCGAGATGGAAGCTTACATGGTCTCCCAGCGGGGCGGTGATTTCGAGATCATCCTGGGCAACGATCTGGCGATCGGTTATGACAGCCACACAACCAGCACCGTCGGGCTTTACTTCACAGAATCCTTTACCTTCAGAATCCTCGATGCCGCCGGCGTGATTCATTTTACGGCACAGGTGTAGGTCAATCCGTCCATGGCGTAACATGCAACACCACCATGGCTGCTTAACCCCAAATTGAAGAAACAACTGAAGGGAGCTTATCATGGTAGACAAAGCAGCGCTGTGTGAAAAAATAAAATCCATATACCCGGACATCGGTGAATGTGGCATCCACATCAAAGTGGATTATGACGATGAAAAGCAAACCACGGTTTTATACCTTCGCAGGGGTAACAAGGAAGTCAAACACTACCTGCCGGATGAAGACGCAGAGGCATGCATGGCGGGGCGGCAGTGCGTCGCCCTGGGTGTGGAGATCGCCCAGCTGAGGGATGAGCGTTACCTCTAATCGTCAAGCATGTTGCGTCCACCGGCCATGGCTCCCGGTGTTTCTTTGAATGCCGTGAAAGCGGCGGGTGTCAAGGGAGTTGTCACCTAAAATTGTTTATGCAGCATCTTTGATAGAGCAACCGCCGTTGGCCTTATCCTTATCGGCAGGATTCAGCCAGACCAGCCGCACCGGGTTCCAGTCCCGGGTCTTCCCAGACCAGCGGTTCGGATGAAGGCTACGGGCCTTTTGGTAAACCTGGTGCCTTTTTGCCAGGATCTCATCCTCCCGGCCGTAGTGACGATCATCGGGGGTTACAAACCGGATCTCGCTATGCAGGTGGCAGGTGTTATACCACCGGACAAATCCGTCCACCCACCCCTGAGCGTGATCAAGGGATTCAAATGCCCCTGAAGGATACTCGGGGCGGTACTTCATCGTTCTAAAAAGCGATTCGGAATAGGGATTGTCATCACTGACCATGGGCCGTGAAAATGAGGGAATAACCCCCAGACGCTTTAGCGTTGTCTGCATGGTGGAGCCCTTCATCGGCCCGCCATTATCCGCGTGCAAGACCAGGCCGTCAGGATTCACGCCGTGGATAAAACAGGCCTGGGTGAAAAGTCTGGCGCTCAAGTCCATGGACTCTGTTTCATAAACGGTAGCGGCGACGATTTTGCGGCTCCACACATCGAGGATCATATACAGATAGTAGAACATACCGCGCACCGATGAGCGCAAATACGTGATATCCCAACTCCACACCTGGCAGGGACCGGTGGCCACATACGCGTTGGGGCGGTGATGTGTGGCGGGTTTGGACCGCTGGCGGTGGGTGAGCATCTGATGTTCTTTTAAAACCCGGTAAAAGCTCGATTCAGAGCCGATGTAGTCGCCTTGATCCGCAAGGCTGGGAACGATCTGTTTGGGCGACATCTCCCGGTATTTTTCACTGTTGGCCACCTCCAGGATTTGCTGTTTTTCCTTTTGGTTAAGTTTGTTTGCCGGCACTGAAGTCGGGCCTTTGCGATGATCACAGCCGCCGTTTTGCCGACGCCACCGAATCAGTGTTCGGCTGCTCAGACCGAGAATCTGGGCGGCGGGTTTCAGCCGGGAGCCCTCGGCCACGGCCGTGTCGATCAGGGCGAGAATCATTTTCCGTTCCGCGGGGCTGTGCTGTCGTCCTCGTCCCCCCAGATTTCCTGGACTTTTTTTTTCAGTACGAGCAGCGCCGCGGTTTCGGCAAGGGCCTTGTCTTTTCGTTTCAGCTCTTTTTCCAGGCCCCGGATGCGCTTGAGATCGGCAGCGCTACGGGGGGGCTTTTTATCCCCACCGGGTTTTTCGAGGCCGTTTAACATCCGCAGGCGCCATTGCTGGAGGTGGGTTTCATGAAGACCTTTGCGGCGCAAGAAAGCGCCGAGCTGGTCGTCAGAAAGAGTGGCAGCTTCCAGGACGGCTTTGAGTTTTTCTTCGGGGCTCCAATCCTCTGGACGTTTAGCATTCATGTGAGCTCTCATTTGGGGGGTGTTTGCGCCGTTGTCAGGAAAACCATAAGGTGGCATAATGCCGGTTGTTTTAAGCCATCTTGACAGGGTGGATTGGGGCACGTCAACCTCTCTTGAGAGCGCGGTAGCGGAAACGGGATCGGAACCGGTCATTTTTTGAATCATTTTTCTTTTAAACATCTCCGAATAGGGCATATCAACCTCCATCGCCGCCGTATTGGGGTAAAAGGTGCAAAGAGCGGGTTTTACCACCGACTCCCCGGCACCCCACCCCGGGGTGGGGTGCCGGATACCTTCCGCACCTTGGGCATTAGAGGTGACAACTATCCTGGCACAGGGGGAAATCGTATACAAAAG
>JASFIY010000334.1:0-3918 GCA_050122415.1 Desulfobacteraceae bacterium | reverse complement strand
CACCCGGCCGTCCACCACGGCGGTCAGGCGCAGATTGCGGTAGTCGCCGATCTCGTCCGGGGTCACCAGGGCCGGGCCCATGGGGGCGAAGGTGTCGAAGGATTTCCCGCGGAACCACTGGGAATCTGCGAACTGCGCGTCCCGGCCGGAGACGTCGTTCATGACGGTGAAGCCGGCGACGTAATCCAGGGCCTTCCGGCGCGGGATGCGCTTGCCCTCGCGGCCGATGACCACGGCCAGTTCCACCTCCCAGTCCACCTGACGGCTGCTTCGCGGCAGCACGATGGGGTCGGCGGGGCCGTTTAGGGTGTTGCCGGTTTTGCAGAAGAGCAGCGGGCGCGCCGGGGCCTCGAAGCCGCCCTCCTTGGCGTGCTCGGCGTAGTTTTTGCCAAGACAGATGATCTTGCCGGGCCGATCCAGCGGGCAGCCCAGGCGAATGCCGGCCGGGTCCAGGGCGGGTGCGGTGGTGGCGGCCACCTTGGCCGGCCAGTCCTCCCGAAAAAATTGCTCCCCGATGTCCGGAATCCCGGCAAAGGCGGCCCGCAGGTCCACGATGCAGCCGTCTTCCAGGAGAATCCCCGGTTTTTCGCGGCCCTTGTCACCAAAGCGAACGAGTTTCATGGCGAGGTCTTTCCGTTTGATGGCTTGCGCTCCGGCTCCGGCGGCGCGCCCGGGGCGCCCCGGGCCGTCTTGAGGCCGTCGCGAAAGCGCTTTTCGGCGTACCAGTCCACCTGGCGGCAGAGCCCGCGGATGATGGCGACTTCACCTGCGCGCAGCTGCAGCCGGGTGAAGAAGCGGCGCAGGTTGTTCAACCAGTAGTCCGGGTTTTCGGCGTTGATGAAGCTGATGCGCACCAGGATCTCGCGCAGCTGGTCGAACATCCCGTCGAGCTCGTGGCGGGTGGCCATCCGCGGGCTGAAGCCGCCGCCCTCCGGGCGGCCGGCCCGGGCCAGCTCGTAGCACAGGACCATGACGGCCTGGGCCAGGTTGAGCGAGGAGAAATCCGCGGTGGGAATGGTGACCAGGCTGTGGCACAGGCGGGTGTCTTCGTTGGTGAGGCCCCGGTCTTCGGGGCCGAAGACCAGCGCCACCTGGTTTTCGCGCGAGATGGCGATCAGCTCCCGCGCCAACCGCGCCGGGGAGTCGATCACCCGGCGCTGGCCGCCGGTGCGCGCGGTGGTGCCGACGACATACTGGAACGGCGCCAGGGCCGTGCCGAGGTCCTCGAAGCGTTCGATCCGGTCCACCACGTCAGCGGCCGCATGGGTGGCCAGGGCCCGGATTTTGGAGAGGTCGAAGTTCTCCGGGGCCACCACCCGCAGCCGCCCGATGCCCATGTTGCGCATGGCGCGCGCCGCCGAGCCGATGTTTTCGGGGTAGCGCGGCTTCTGCAGCACCACCGTCACGTGGTCCAGGTTCACCCGCTCGGTGGCGGCGGCCTTCTGGGGGGCGGGGCGTTTCAGCCGACGATCTCCAGCTGGTTGAAGAAATAGGCGATTTCGAAGGCGGCGGTTTCGGGCGCATCCGAGCCGTGCACCACGTTTTTCTCGATGTCGGTGGCGAAATCGCGGCGGATCGTGCCGGCCGCGGCCTCCTTGTAATTGGTGGCGCCCATCAGCTCGCGGTTTTTCTGGATGACGTTTTCCCCCTCCAGCACCATGACCACCGCCGGCCCCGAGGACATGAAATCAGTGAGGCTGTCGAAAAACGGGCGCTCGCGGTGGACCGCATAGAAGCCCTGCGCCTGGCGTTTGCTCATGTGGAGCATTTTCATGGCCACAACCCGGATCCCGCTGGCCTCGAAGCGTTTGATGACCTCGCCGATGACCCCCCGCTGGACGCCGTCGGGCTTGATGATCGATAGGGTTCTTTGCATGGGTGCCGGTTTCCTTTCGCTGGGTTCAAGATTTTGGGGGCGGCGGCCTTTGGGGAGGTTCCCGGGGGGTTCCGGAGCGGGCGCGCCCCGACTCCCGACCCACTGACGCCATTGGTGCCCATTCGTATTGAACGGGCCGCCGCCGAAGTGGGGCTGAAATACCAGAAGGGGTGATCCAAGTCAACACGCCCCGAGGCCCTCCGCTCCGCTGGCAGCCGCGCCGGCACCGGGGTTCCAGGCGAGCGAACCGCACAATTGTGTTGACGAACCCGGATGCGGTGGATTACACATCCCCATTTGGAATTCCGCTGGCGGCGGCCAAGGGAAGGCGATGGCCGTCCGACGGAAGCCCGCGGCCGACCGACCCCGCGGCGGGCGGTGCAACCCCACAGCAAAGAATTTTGACATGATCCAGCTCATCAGAGGTTTCAAGGACATTCTGCCCGGCGAGGTGGAACTCTGGCAGCACATCGAAAAAACGGCTGTCACCCTTTTCGAGGAATTCGGGTTCTCAGAGATCCGCATTCCCGTCATGGAGAAAACCGAACTGTTCGCCCGCAGCATCGGGGAAGACACCGACATCGTCGAAAAGGAGATGTACACCTTCCCCGACCGCAAGGGTGACCTGCTGACCCTGCGCCCCGAGGCCACCGCCTCGGTGGTGCGGGCCTACATCCAGCATCGCCTCTACGCCCAGGACCCGGTGCGCAAGTTCTACACCATCGGCCCCATGTTCCGCCGTGAGCGGCCCCAGAAGGGGCGCTACCGGCAGTTTTACCAGATCAACGCCGAGATTTTCGGCGTGGCCTCGCCGCTGGTGGACGCCGAGCTGATTTTTTTGCTGGTGACGCTCTGCGCGCGTCTCAAGGTGACCGACGTCGCCGCTCACATCAACTCCCTGGGCTGCCCGGCCTGCAGGCCCGACTTCAAACAGGCCTTGAGCGCCTTTCTGGCGGGCAAGGCCGCGCTTCTCTGCAGCGACTGCGACCGGCGCCGCGACCGCAACCCGCTGCGGGTGCTGGACTGCAAGGTGCCCGCCTGCCGCGAGGCGATGGCCGAGGCCCCGTCGCTGCACGACTACCTGTGTGCGGACTGCCGCGCCCACTTCGATGCCGTCAAGGCCACCCTCGACCGGCTGGGGGTGGCCTACCGCGTGGACAAGCGGCTGGTCCGCGGTCTGGATTACTACACCCGCACGACCTTCGAGATCCAGACCGGGGCCCTGGGCGCCCAAAGTGCCGTGGCCGGCGGCGGCCGCTACGACGGGTTGGTCCAGGCGCTCGGTGGCCCCGACCAGCCGGCCATCGGGTTCGCCATCGGCTTCGACCGCCTGGCGGAGATCGTCGGTCTGAACCCCTGCGATTTGATCCGGCCGCCGGACCTGTTCATCGCGGCTCTGGGGGAGGCAAGCCAGCAGATGGCCTTCGACTGGATGTGCGCCCTGGGCCGCCAGGGGCTGCGGACCGAGATCGACTACGGCGACCGCAGCCTCAAGAGCCAGATGAAGCGCGCCGACAAGCTGGGCGCGCGCTACGTGTTGATCATCGGCGAGCAGGAAGTCGCCCAGGGGTGCGCCAGTTTGCGCAACATGGCCTCCCGCGAGCAGTCTGAAATTCCCCTGGAGCACCTGGTGGATAAAGTTCGTGAAACGATTCAACCCAGAGCCGGTTTCCCCGGCGGCCAGCAGTTCGCCTGAAAGGAGTCAGTCCAGTGTCAGACAAATTGGGAGATATGCGCCGGACCCACCACTGCAACCAGCTCACCGCTGCGGACGTTGACCGTGAAGTGGTGCTCATGGGCTGGGTCCAGCGCCGGCGCGACCACGGCGGGGTCATTTTCGTCGATCTGCGCGACCGCGAGGGGATCACCCAGGTGGTGTTCAACCCTGAAATCGACCCCCAGGTGCACGCCAAGGCCCACGGGATCCGCAACGAGTTTGTCCTCGGGGTCCGCGGTCGGGTGGACGCTCGGCCGGTGGGGATGACCAACCCCAACCTGAAAACCGGGGAGGTCGAGGTCACCGTGGCGGGGCTTAAGATCCT
>JASFIY010000333.1:0-3920 GCA_050122415.1 Desulfobacteraceae bacterium | reverse complement strand
CCCACCGCAAAGACATCGGCGCAGAACCCTGCAGCGTTCGGATCGGCCTCCTGCTCCGGGGCCGCATACCAGGGCGAGCCGACCTTCAACTGCTTCGGTCCCGCGAACGTTTCCCCCCTGAGCTTGGAAAGTCCGAAATCACATATCTTGGCCGTGTCCTGCTCCGTAACCAGGATGTTGAAAGGTTTGATGTCGCGGTGGACGATGCCGGCGTAGTGCAGGCAGGCGAGGCCGTTGAGCAGCCCGCGGAGGTAGTGGAGGGCCTTGTCCACCGGAATCGCGCGCGAGGGGCGCTCCACGATGTAGGTTTCCCCGATCATCTCGCCGAGGTTGTGGCTGTAATGCTCCATGAGATAGTAGGGGACGCCTTCGCTTTCGTCGAAGTCCCAGACGGCGACGATATTGGGGTGTCGCAGGCGTGCCATCGTGACCGCTTCGGAAACGAACAGCCGGCGGATTTTTTCAACGCCCATCAGGTCCACCAGGACGGGGTCCGGCTCCAGGCGCTTGAGGGCCACGACCTTTTGAATCGTGGGGATTTCAACCCGGTAGACGCGGCTCATGCCGCCGCGTCCCAGAAGACCCCTGATGCGGTATTTCCCGATGGTCCGCATGGCGGATTTTCCTTTACGGGGCAGGTCTTGGGGCCAATTCCGGGTCAAGTCCGCGGTTTTCGCGGATTGCACTCACCAGAGCCGATCGGCATGGGCTTCGGGGAGCCCGGCGGCCTTGATTTTTCGCACCACCCGGGCGATGTCGTAGGCCACGAAACGCACCGTGAGGATCTTTTCGAGGGAGTCCCAGATCACGTATTTGGCCCGGTTGTCGCCATCCCGGGGCTGACCGACGGCGCCGATGTTCAGGATGTGGCGGTTTTCCGGGCGGAGGGCAACGTCGCCGGCTCGCAGGGGGTGCCGAGAGACGTCGTGGCCGTCATACTCCAGACGCTCCAGGTCGTGGGTGTGGCCGATGAAGCAAAGGGGTTCTGTAAGGCGCTGGAAAGCGCTCAGGATGCGCTGCGGTGAAACCTGGAAGAGGTAGATGGTGATCGCCCGCGGCGGGAAACCGTGGACGAAGCGCAGGCCGTAAAGGGTCAAGGCTCCCGGCAGGCGGCTGATGAAGGCCCGGGATGGCTCTGAAAGGCGGTCGATGGTCCAGCGCAGCGACCGGCGCGCCAGGGGGTTGAACCAGCCCAGATGCCGGGGGCTGACCACCGCCAGTTCATGGTTACCCAATACCGAGGGGATCCTGCGCTGCCGGAGCAGGTCGATCACCGCGTTGGGGTCCGGGCCATAGCCGATATTGTCCCCCAGGCTGACGATGGCATCGATATCGGCCCGGTCGATGTCCGTCAGAACCTGCTGGAACGCTTCGAGGTTGGCGTGGATGTCGGATAAGACCGCGAGGCGCATGAGGTTGCGGTTCCTGTGGTCCAAGATGGCAGCCCGTCGGAGGCGGAAAGCCTCCCGGGTGCCCGTTTAGCGCATCAATCCAAAGTACCAGGCCACCAGTTCGCGGCCCATGAAAATATAGGCCAGGGCGCCGGTGGCCAGGAAGGGGCCGAAGGGAACCGCCAGTTTGAGGTCGCTGCGGGCATATACCATGACGCTCAGCCCGACCACGGTGCCCAGCAGTGAGGCCGAGAAAATGGTGAAGACCACCCCCTGCCATCCCAAAAGCGCGCCGATCATGGCCAGCAGCTTGATGTCGCCGCCGCCCATGCCTTCTTTGCCGGTCAGCGCACTGTAGCTCCAGGCTACCACAAAAAGACTGCCGCCGCCAACCACAATGCCCAGCAGGGCCGCCCGCCAGCCCATGTGGGGCAGGGCCAGAGCCGCCAGGAAGCAGAGCCCGATGCCGGGCAGGGAGATCCGGTCCGGGATGATGCGGTGATCGATGTCGATGAACGTGATGGTCACCATCGCCGCGCTGAAGGCCATGTAAATCCCGGCTTCGATGGAGACGCCGAAGCGATGGGCAACGGCGGTGAACAGCAGGGCGGTGAGGAGCTCCACCAGGGGGTAGCGCGGCGACACCCGGGCCCGGCATTGGCGGCAGCGGCCTTTCAGCCAGAGGTAGCTCAAAAGCGGAATATTGTCGTAAAAGCGAATCGGGCTTCCGCAGGAGGGGCACATCGACCCGGGGGTGACGATCGATCGGGAAAGCGGTATGCGGTAGATGCAGACGTTGAGGAAGCTGCCGATACAGGCGCCGAGGATGAAAGCCGGAAGCTCTGGTATGATGGGTATTGGCATCGTGGCGGGGTCTGTCCTTTTCGATGGCGGTTTGGATGGGGGCGTAACCTTTGGCAACAACCCCCTTTCGGCCGGGCCCGCGTCTCAAGGGTTTCTATCGACAGACGCCGTGTGCGGCTTGATTGGCGGAGGTGATTGCATATCAGTGGTCGATATTGTAAGGTCCAGGCAAAAATTCCCCCCGCCTCATTGTCAGAAGGCCTAAATGTCTTATTATAAAAATTTGTCGAATCAAACCCTTTTCAGGAACAGCGGCGGTCGGCTTTGCGAGGTTTGCACCGAAAAGGGTACATAACCCTATAGGAGCGAGAATGGCTGAAAGCGACAGGGACGATTTGATCAGCATCATCGAGGAGAGCGAGGATTTCAAGGACCTCCCCGAAGTTTTGCCGATGCTTCCGGTTCGGGACGTGGTGATTTTCACCGACATGCTGCTGCCGCTTTTCATCGGACGCGAGAAGTCCGTGCGGGCGGTGGAGGAGGCCATGGCCCAGGACCGCTTTCTTTTTCTGGCCACCCAGAAACAACCCGCTCTGGAAAACCCCAAAGCCGACGAGATCTACCGCGTGGGCACCGTCGGGCGGATCCTGCGGATGCTCAAACTGCCGGATGGCCGAATGAAAGCCCTCGTGCAGGGGCTGGGGCGCGCCCGGATCGTGCGCTATGTCCGCAAAACGTCCTATTACCGGGTCAAGATCGAGCTGCTGGAAGAAGAGCCCTCCAAGCCGGCGGATCTTGAAACCGAGGCCCTGATGCGCAACGTCCGCGAGAGCAGCGAAAAGATCCTGGCCCTGCGCGGGGAGTTGACCAATGATGTGGGCACGATCCTGGAGAGCATCGAAGACCCGGGGCGCCTGGCCGATCTGGTGGCCTCCAACCTGAAACTCAAGATCGAGGAGTCCCAGGCGCTGCTGGAGATGGTCGATTCCCAGGAGCGGCTCAAGAAGGTCAACGAACTCCTTTCCCGGGAAGTGGACCTGTCCTCCATGCAGGCCAAGATCCAGTCGGATGTGCGCGACGAGATCTCCAAGAGTCAGCGGGACTATTTTCTGCGGGAACAGGTGCGGGCCATTCATCGGGAGCTGGGCGATCTGGACGATAAAACCCAGGAGGTCGACGAGTACCGCAAGAAGTTCAAAAAAGCCCGGATGCCCAGGCCCGCCGCCGAGGAGGCCCAGCGTCAGCTCAAGCGCCTGGAGCAGATGCACCCCGAAGCGGCCGAATCCACCATGATCCGGACCTACCTGGACTGGCTGGTGGAGATGCCCTGGCAGAAGGCCACCAAGGACGTGATCGACATCGCCAAGGCCAAGGAGATTCTCGACCGGGACCATTACGGCCTGGCGCCGGTGAAGGACCGGATTCTCGAGTATCTCAGCGTGCGCAAGCTCAACCCCAAGATGAAAGGGCCGATCCTGTGTTTCGTCGGCCCTCCGGGGGTCGGCAAGACTTCCCTGGGGCAGGCCATCGCCCGGGCCCTGAAACGCAAGTTCGTCCGGATCTCGCTGGGTGGCATCCGGGATGAAGCCGAAATCCGCGGCCATCGCCGCACCTATATCGGCTCCATGCCGGGGCGCATCCTGCAGGGCTTGAAGCAGTGTGGCACCAACAACCCGGTTTTCATGATGGACGAAATCGACAAGCTGGGCTACGACTTCCGGGGCG
>JASFIY010000332.1:0-3927 GCA_050122415.1 Desulfobacteraceae bacterium | reverse complement strand
GCGGTTCGCAACCCAGCCCCCGGCCCGCATCACCGGCCCCAGACCCCGGCCCGCAACGGGACCTGGGCCCGTCGGCTCCGGTGCGTGGACCGCTGGGGCTGCCACCGCCGCCTACCCCGCGCTTCCCGCCTCGAGAATCTCCGACACCCGGGCGGCGAACTCCGAACACCGCACTTCACGGGCACCCTGGATCTGGCGCGCCAGGTCGTAGGTCACGGTGCCCTCCCGGATGGCGCTCTGGAGGGCCCGGCGAACCTGGTCGGCGGCCTCCCGCCAGCCCATGTGCTCCAGCATCATGGCACCCGAGAGAATCAGCGAGCTGGGGTTGACCTTGTCCAGGCCGGCATACTTGGGCGCCGTGCCGTGGGTGGCCTCGAAGACCGCGCAGCTGTCCCCGATGTTGGCCCCCGGCGCCATCCCCAGGCCGCCCACCTGGGCGGCGAGGGCGTCGGAGAGATAGTCGCCGTTGAGATTCGGGGTGGCGATCACGGCAAACTCGTCCGGGCGCAGCAGCACCTGCTGGAAGAGCATGTCGGCGATGCGGTCCTTGATGACCACCTTGCCCGACGGGGCCCGGCCGTCATAGCGCTCCCAGAGGTCGGTCTCGGTGAGGGTTTGCTCCCCGAACTTCTCCCGGGCCACCTCGTAGCCCCACTGGTTGAAGGCCCCCTCGGTAAACTTCATGATGTTGCCCTTGTGCATGAAGGTCACGCTGGGCTTGCCGTTGGCGATGGCGAAGGCGATCGCCCGGGCCACCAGCCGCTTGGTGTTGGCGGCGCTGATGGGCTTGATGCCGATGCCGGCCCCCGGCGGCAGCCGGACGCCCATTTCGGACTCCAAAAAGGCGCTCACCCGCCCGGCCTCGGGGGTGCCGGCCTGCCACTCGATGCCGGCGTAGAGATCCTCGGTGTTCTCCCGGAAAATGACCATGTCGATCTTTTCGGGATGCTTCATCGGGCTGGGCACGGTTTCGATATACTTCACCGGCCGCACACAGGCGTAGAGATCGAGCTTCTGGCGGATGGCGACGTTGACGCTGCGAATGCCCTTGCCCACCGGGGTGGTCATCGGCCCCTTGATGGCCACCACATGCGCCCGGATGGTTTCCAGGGTTTCCTCCGGCAGCCATTCGCCGGTCTGCTGAAACCCCTTTTCGCCGGCCAGCACCTCCAGCCACGCGATCTGGCGCCGCCCCCCGAAACAGGCCGTGACCGCCCGGTCGATGACCATGCGGGTGGCGCGCCATATGTCGGGCCCGATACCGTCGCCCTCGATGAAGGGGATCACCGGCCGGTCAGGAACGCTCAGCGCGCCGTCGGGCTGGACCGTGATCTTGGCGTTTGTGTTCATCGTGTTCTTTCTCCCGGTTTTTGAGGTTATGGCAGCGGTGAACCAGTTTTGGCGGGCAGCGGGGTCCCGCCCAATCGCTGCCGCAGCGCCTCGTAGATCGCGATGGCGCCCGCCACCGAGGCGTTGAGCGAATCGATCCGCCCCATTTGGGGGATCGCGGCCAAAAAATCGCAATGGGACTTGACCAGCGGCCGGATGCCCCGCCCCTCGCCGCCGACCACGATCGCCGCCGGCCCCCGCAGGTCCAGTTCAAAGACCGAGCGCCCCCCGGCGCGGTCCAGCCCCACCGTCCAGAAGCCGCGGGTCTTGAGGGTGCGCAGCGTACCGGCGATGTTGGTCACCCGGACCAGCCGGACGTGCTCCAGGGCCCCCGCCGAGGCTTTGGACACCGCCGGCGTGGGCGCCGCGGCACGATCCTTGGGAATCACCATCGCGGCCACCCCGGCACAGTGCCCGGTGCGTATTAGAGCCCCCAGGTTGTGGGGGTCGACCACGCTGTCCAGAATCACCACCAGCGGCTGGTCGCCGCCACAAGCCGGGTCGTCCAGGGCGCTTTCCAGCTGGGCAAAGGGGTAGGCCCCCACCCGGGCCGCAAGTCCCTGATGCTGCGGCGTTCCGGCAAGGGTCTGGAGCTGATCGCCGGAAAGGGTCTCCACCGCCAGCTGCGCCTGCCGCGCCAGCTCAAGGGCTTCCAGGACCCGCTTGGAGGGGCGGCTGAGGGCATAAAGCCCAAAGACCTTGCGGCGCCCGGCGCGCAGCGCCTCGCAGACGGGGTGAATGCCGTAGAGCACCTCGCTCTGAGCCATGACGAAGATCCCCAGCCAAAAGACGGCGGCGCCGCCCCAAAAGAGCCGCCTCCCAGAAGCCATGACGGCCGGCAGGGCCCCGGCCGAGGACCGCGACGCAGTGAAGCCCAGAAGGTCTTGCTCGCGAACGCGTCAGCGATGACAAAGTGGTAAGTCAAAAACCAGGCGGTTTTGAAAAAAGTTCAAGTTACGGCGCGCAAATCTCAGCGGCGTGAGGCGCACACCTGCACGCCGCAGCGACTTCGAGATGCAGCCTAACGCGGAAATTGAACTTTTTGCGGAACCCTCAGCGATGGGCTTCCGCCGCCACCAGCCGCGTCAGCTCGGCCAGGGTATCCGGCAAATGGTCGTTGACAACCACGTAACGGTAAAGGCTCTTTTGGGCCATCTCTTCGCGGGCGCTGACCAGCCGTTTTGCGATCACCTCGGGGCTGTCGGTGCCGCGCTTTTCCAGGCGTTCGCGAAGGACCTCGAGGGACGGCGGCATGATGAAAACCGTGACGCAGTCCGGATACATCCGCAGAATCTGACGGGTCCCCTGGACATCGATGTCCAGCAGGACGTCCTCGCCGGCGGCCAGGGCCCGGTCCAGAAAGGCCGCCGAGGTCCCGTAGAAGTTGCCGTAGACCTCCGCCCACTCGGCCCAGCCGCCTTTTTCGAGGCGGTTGTAAAAATCTTCGCGGGTCACGAAAAAATAATCCACGCCGTCGCGCTCCCCCTGGCGCGGCGGCCGGGTGGTGGACGATACGGAGTATTTAAGGTCCGGAAAGCGCTCCCGCAGGGCCTGGCAGAGGGTGGTTTTGCCGGCGCCGGAGGGCGCCGAAAGGATGAAGAGCCTCCCGCGGCGAGGGTTCAACGGCAGGTCCCCACGATGTTCTGGTGGCGTTTGATCGGTCGTCATATCCAAACCCGGGGCGGCGCGCCCTCCAGGGGTTCCGCTGGCTTCGGGGGCCGCGGCCCATTTTACGCCCGCGCGCCGCGACCGGAATGAAAGCCGGCTACTTGGCCGCCTGGGAGTCCTTGACGGTCAGGAAGCGCTGGGAGATGGTTTCCGCCTGAATCGCCGAAAGAATGATGTGGTTGCTGTCCATGATGATGATGGACCGCGTCCGGCGGCCGTGGGTGGCGTCTATCAGGCGCCGGTCCTCGCGTGCTTCGTCCTTCAGACGCTTCATGGGCGCCGAGTTGGGGGAAACAATGGCCACCACCCGTTCGACCACCGCGGTGCTGCCAAAACCGATGTTCAAAAGCGTCTGCTCCATGGCACCTCCCGCAGGCTATTCTACATTCTGGACCTGTTCTCGTATTTTTTCAAGTTCGCACTTGACCTCCACCACCAGGTGGGCCACGCTCGCCTTCTCGGTTTTGGACCCCATGGTGTTGAACTCACGGCTGAATTCCTGCAGCAGGAAATTCAGTTTGCGGCCCCCCGGCTCGGCCGCGGCCATGGCGGCGCGAAACTGCTGGATATGGCTGCGGGCGCGCACGATCTCCTCGGAGATGTCGCTGCGATCCGCCAGAAACGCGGTTTCCTGGGCGATGCGGGTCGGGTCGAGCTCCACGAGGCCCTGGGTCAGGGCCGCGATCCGTTCCCTCAGCCGGGCTTGATAGTGGTCCAGCAGGCCGCCGGAGGCCTGGGCGATCTGCTCCAGCCAGGCTTCGATGCGCGCCAGTCGCTCCTGGAAATCGTCGGCCAGAAAGCGGCCTTCGGCGCGCCGCATGGCCACCAGGGTCTCCAGCGCCTGATCGATCACGGCACCGATCACCGCCC
>JASFIY010000331.1:0-3929 GCA_050122415.1 Desulfobacteraceae bacterium | reverse complement strand
CCATCCGGATCCTGCAGTACCTCCTGATCCGCTTGGAGCACGTCGCCAAGGAGGCCGGCGCCAGCCTGGAGACCCGCATGGAGAACCTCAAAAAGGCCCTGCTGGATGTTTACGATTTCGATCCCCTGGTGATCATCAACATGTTCCACCTGCAGTCCAGCGAAACCCTGCGCAACCTGTCGCCGGATATTATGAAGGAAATCGAGGACCTTTCGCGCAAATCCCTGGGCACCATGGCCCGGATTCTTGAAACCGGCATCCGCCAAGGGGTTTTCATCAGCCGCCATCCGGTCGCCCTGGCCGACATCCTCTGGTCCCTTTTCTCCGGGGTGATCCTCTTTGAGGAGAGCAAGCGGCTCATCAATGCCGAAAAGGACTTCGTGCGGCCCACCTTCGAGCTGGCTTTTGATATCTTCGCCCGGGGTCTGCGGGCCCCCCAACGGCCCTAAAACAGCCGGGTTATCTCATCGACCTCGAAACAGGGCCAGGGAACTGATCGTCCGCCGCAAAGCGCCTCGATGCCCTCCCCGGCCGCCAGCACCTCCCCGATGACCGCCACCGCAACGCCGGCCGAGCGGATGGCCGCCGCCAGGCCGTCGACGGCCGCGGCAGCACAGGTGATCAGGAGGCTGCCGGAGCCGATCAGCCCCAGCGGGTCGAGCCCCAAAAGATCGGTCAGCTTGCGGGTCTCGGGCAATATCGGGATGCGGTCCATGTCCACCCGAATGCGGTGCCCCCCCGCCTCCCCAAGTTCCTTGAGGGCGGTCGCCAGCCCCCCCTCGGTGACGTCGTGCATGGCGCTGACCCCCGGCGTGCCGGCGGCGATCCGGGCTTCGGTGATAACGCTGATCTGCTCCAGAAACTGCCGGCAAACCTCGATTTCATCGGCGCTCACCCCCAGCGCCGCCAGCCGCCGCCCGAACTCGCGGGCGATGATGGCGCTGCCTTCGACCGCAACGCCCTTGGTGAGCAGCAGGCGGTCGCCGGGGGCCATGTTGCGCTTGTCCACCAGCGCCGCGCGTGCGACGGTGCCGGCCAGCATCCCGATCGCCACCGGTCGGCTGACCGCATCGGTGATTTCGGTGTGCCCGCCGCAAAGCGTTATCCCCCAGCGCTGGCAGGTGGTCCGCAGCTCGTTCATCACCTGCCAGATTTCGGCGCCCGTGACCCCCCGCGGAAAGAGCAGGGTGGTCAGCAGCCAGCGCGGCTCGGCCCCCGAGGTGGCGATGTCGTTGGCGTTGACCAGCACGGCATACTGCCCGATGGCATCGGTGGCGAAGGTGATCGGATCGGATTTCAGCACCAGCACCTCCTCGGCGGCCACGTCCACCGCGGCCGTGTCTTCACCGACGCCCGGTTTGACGATCATGGCGGGGTCCTCGAAGGGCAGCTGGGTGAAAAATGCCCGCAAAAGGGCGTTGGGCAGCTTGCCGCAGGGCAGCACGCGCCCCATGCTCAGGATCAGCCGCAGTTCCCCGAGACTTGCGATGGTGAAATCGCTCTGCAGGCGAATGGCCGCGGGATGCTCGCGGTTGTCCAAGAAAACGGTCACGGCCCCGGCCCGCTGGCCGGCCTCCACGTCGAACACATAATCCCCCACCATCAGGATTTCCCGGGGCGCCACGGCCAGGGTCCGGGCCGCCAGCAGAATGCCGTCGGCGCTGGGTTTGGGGCGCACGGGGGCATCGCGGGAAACGATCAAATCGAAATCCCCCACCCCGATCCCGCTGAAATTCTCCAGCGCGCGGGCCACCGAGCGGGCGCAGTTGCGGGTTACGATGCCCACCTTGAGGCCCCGCGCGCGCAGCTCACGCACGAGCTGCTCGGCCTCGGGGTTGGGCAGCGAGCGTGCGGCGGCCGCCATCTCGAAGCGCTCCAGATCGGCGGCGGCGGCCTCACGCTGCCCACCGGCCGGCAAGCCCTCGAGAAACTCCAGCACCGGCGTGTCGGCCGGACAGCCGATGGCAGCCTTGAAGGTGCCGAAATCCAGGGCGCCGGGCAGGGTCAGGGTGCCGTCAAAGTCAAAGAGCACCGCCCGGACCACAAACGGGATCGGGATCATATCGGGTCGCTTTCCGGAAAGGGCGCCAGCGCCCCTGCCTGCAGCTTGGATAGCCGGAATTCAGAGGCCGCGATCATTCGGCCTCGGGCCGCCACACCTTGGGCGGGAAGGTCAGCGTGGCGAAGTAATCCGCCGGCGTCTCCTCCCGCCGGATGAGTTCCACCGTGCCGTCGCTGCGCAGCAGCAGCTCCTTGGGGCGCAGCTTGCCGTTGTAGTTGAAGCCCATGGCATGCCCATGGGCACCGGTGTCCTGAATCAACAGCAGATCTCCGGGAACGATGTCGGGCAGCGGGCGCTGGATGGCGAACTTGTCGTTGTTCTCGCACAGCGATCCGACCACATCCACCACCCGCTGGTTTTGTCCCTGGGGTTTGCCCGCAACCTCAATGTGGTGATAGGCGCCGTACATTCCCGGACGCATCAGGGCCGACATGCAGGCATCCACACCGATGTAGCGCCGGTAAATGTTCTTTTCATTGATGGCGGTGGTCACCAAAACCCCGTGGGGCCCGGTCACGTAGCGCCCGCTTTCGAGAAAGAGCTTGGGCTGATAGCCGTGCTGGTCTTCGAAGGCCGCCAGCAGGGCCGTGATCTGGAGCCCCATCCCGGCGATGTCCAGAGGTGCCTCTTCGGGCCGGTAGGGTATCCCCAGGCCGCCGCCGATGTTGATGAACTCGAAGACGATTCCCAGCTCGGCGCTGATGCGCTCCACCTCCTGGAGCAGCATGCGGGTGGTCTCCACCATATAATCCGCTTGAAGCTCATTGGAGACCAGCATCGTGTGCAGCCCGAAGCGGCGGGCGCCGCGCTGCCGCGCCAACCGGTAGGCGTCCACCAGCTGCTCGTGGCTGACGCCGTACTTGGCCTCTTCGGGCTTGCCGATGATCGCGTTGCCGCCCCGACGGGGGCCGGGGTTGTAGCGAAAACAGATCAACTCGGGCATCTGCGGAACCTTGGGCACCAGGGTGATGTCGTCCAGGTTGAGCAGGCAGCCGCCGTCGGCCGCGGCCAGTTGGAACTCCTCGCGGGTGGTGTTGTTGGAGGTGAACATGATCTCCTCGCCGCGGGCGCCCACCTCCCGGCTGAGGGTCAACTCGGTGCCCGAACTGCAGTCGAAGCCGAAACCGACTTGGCGGATCAGCGCCAGCACCGCAGGGTTGGGCAGGGCCTTGACGGCGTAATACTCCTGGAAAAAGCGCGCCCCGGCAAAGGCCTTTTTGAGGGCCTGACAGGTATTCAGGATCCCCTTTTCGTCGTAGATGTGAAACGGGGTGCCGAAGCAGGCGACGATCTCCGCCAGCCGAGGGGTCAGGCGGTTTTTGAAGTCAGCGGACATGGGCATGGGGCGGTACCTCCTGGCGGGTGCCAAAGGGCGGCGATGGGGCCAAAGTCCAACTTGCGGGAGGCGCTGCGAGGGTGCTTGGCACCGCCCGGTTTCGGGCTCTTTGGCGGTTCATAGCGGTTAAGCCGGGGCTTCCGGTGGAATCTGAAAGGTTTCCTTGAAGGTGGTCAGGGCGATGCGGGTGCGGGTGGCGCCGATGCCTTCCAGCGGGGCGATCTGCTCCCGCAGAACCCGCGCCAGCTCGCGGGTCCCGCCCACCCGCAGCTTGAGCAGAAAGCCGTCCTCGCCTGAGAGGTAATGGACTTCCTGGACCGCCGGAATGGCTGCCAGGTGACGGCCAAGGGCGTCGTCGCCGCCGGGGCGGGCGCTGCCCACGGAGACGAAAGCCACCATTTCGCGGCCGAAGCGCGCCGGGTTCAGGCGCACCTCGTAGCCGTCGATGATCCCCAGCTTCTCCAGCTTGCGGATGCGCTCCAGCACCGCCGAGGGTGCCATGCCCACCTTACGGGCGACCTCCACGTTGGG
>JASFIY010000330.1:0-3939 GCA_050122415.1 Desulfobacteraceae bacterium | reverse complement strand
TTCGAAGCTTTCCTGGGTGATGAGGGTGTCGGCAATGTTTTCAGCCAGGCGCACGGTGGTGCTGTCAATCTCGGTGATCGCAAGGGTGCGCCGGTTGAGTTCCTGGAGCTGCAGCGTGACGTAGCCTCCCAGAAAGAGGAGCAGCAACAGAATTGCGGCGTAGCCGAAAGTCAGGCGTTTGAACAGCGACAGTCGCATGGTGCGGGGCCTCTTGGGCCTGCGTCTCGATATTCAGCGTGCTGGATGCGAGGCGGGCGGGTGGGCATGATGTAAGGGTCGCGGCAATCGACAATTCCACGAGCCGGCGCCGGAAACGGCGGGCCCACTACCCAGGCGCGTGTCATCCGGCGATGCGGGGCCGCCGGATGCCGCTGTCCCGGGGGTCAGTGCAGCGGGGAGCCGGTGGGCATGTAATAGACCAGCCCCTGGAACACCAGTTTGTGATTGAAGTTGCAGGGCACGGCTGCCTCATCATGGCTTGGACGTCGCCCGGCGGGGTGCGGCGGCGGTTTGGTCCCGCTCGGCAGCAGGGTGATCGCGCCGTTCAGGACAACCCGGCCGCACTGGCTGCAGCGCCAGTCGCGGCTTCGGCGGTTGGCGCGCAGCCATAAAGGCACCCACAAGCCGGCGGTCAGACAGCTGAGGAGCAGGTGAAGCCCGTGCAGCGGCACACCCCTCAGGATGAGAACGTCCTGCCGGCAACAGCGGCAGAAACCGATGGCGCGGATGAATTTCATCAGACCCCCCATTTCCCGGGCAGCCCGGAGCGCAGCGGATGCACGGCAAGCGCTGCTCTGCGGCAGCGGATGCCCCTCGGCGGGAGCCCGCGGCCGGCTGCACGCTCAGTCCGGGACCCCGATGCCGTGATCATTATTAATTTACACCTTCGCGCCGCTCGGAATCAAGCAGAAACGTTCAGGAAGTGCGCTTTGGGGTTTGACCGGCGGGGTTTTCGCCGAAAAAGTCCAGAGCCGGGCGCCCCAGCTCGGGGGCGTCGTAGTCGAGGAATTTTCCGCTCCAAGCCGAAGGTGCCCGCAGGGCCAGCCAGGCAATCGATCGGGCGGGGATCGCGGGCGGCTCCAAACGCCCCTCGATTTTCAGCCGGCGATAGAAAGCGGCCTGCTCGGGCGGCATGGCCGCCGGGCCCAGGCGGCGAATCAGGGCCTGCATGTCAGTGTCCACCACACCCGGCCGGACGGCAACCGCAGTGACCGCGGGCTCCTCCGCGGCCAGCACCCGGGTGAGGTGGTTCAAGCCGGCCTTGGAGACGCAGTAGGCCCCGGCCGCCGGCAGGGCCAGCGTGGCCGCACCACTGCTGACATTGACAATCCGCCCGCGCCGCCTCCGGAGGGCGGGCAGGGCGGCGCGGCTGAGGTAAAACGGACCCAGCAGGTTCACCGCAAGGGTGCGCTGCCAGGCCGCCGGGTCGGCGTCGGCGGTGGAAGCCACCGGTTCGAAGATGCCGGCATTGTTGATCAGGGCGTCCAGGCGCCCGAATCTCGCCTGGGTCTCGGCCACGGCGTGCGCGCAGAAATCCGGCGCGGCGATGTCGCCGGGCAAAACCAACGCACCGCCCCCGAGTTGTGTGATCTCCGCGGCGGATGCGTTCAGTCGGGCAACCGAGCGGGCCACCAGCGCCAGGTCGCAGCCGATGGCCGCCAGCCAGCGGGTCACGGCGGATCCGATGCCGCGTGAGGCGCCGGTTACGAGTATGACGGGGCGATCGGTCATAAGGGTCTTCATCCATTTCGGCGCGGGCAAAATCTGGATTCTCACCCGGAAAGTGTGGTAAACAAATATAAAATTAACTACCGCCCCGCGACCCGTCAAATTCAGCGGCGATGATCAGGCCTTCGGGGCGTTCGGGAGAATCTGGCATGTGGCGAAAAAGCTGGTGGGCTCTGGCATGGCTTCTGACTGCGGCGGCGTGCGCCGAACCGGATCTGAACTTGACGATTGGATATGAACGGGTCAACGGGCTGGTCCAGGGCGACCGGGTGTTGATGGACCGCACCGAGATCGGGCGGGTGACCGATGTCACCTATTCAGGGGAGGGCGCTTTTCAGGTCAAAGTCGTCATCCGGCGGGAATTCCGGGCGGCAGCCACGGAAAATTCGCGCTTTTCCATCATCGCCGACCCCGCAGCGCCCGAGCGCCGGGCGATCGCGATGCTGCAGGTCCGGCCGGGCGGCGCCCCGCTGGCCGAGGGGGCCACGGTGCTCGGGGCCGCCGTCTATTCGGCGCGGCTGGAACAGTTCCTGGCCGGTGTGGAGCGCAATATGGCGGAATTGCAGATGCAGTTGAGGGCCTTTGGCGAGGAGCTGCGCCGCATTCCCGAAAGCGAGGCGGTCGCCAAACTGGAACAGCGCCTGGCGGAGTTTGTCGCCCAGCTGCAGCAGGCGGGCCGCGAAAGCCGTGAGAAGCTCCTCCAGGAAGTCCTGCCGCGCCTCGAAAAGGAGATCGAAGCCCTTCGCAAACGGCTGCAGGATCTGGGGCGCGAGGAGGAGATCAGGCCGCTTGAACGGCAGTGGGAGAACCTGCGCGAGATCCAGGCGCGCACCTGAGCCCCGGCGGCGCCTTTTCTCGGCCGCCGCAGCGCTACGGGCGGCAGAGAAAATGGCGATTGAAGGGGTCGTGGGCCATGGGGACCACCGTCACCTGCGTGAATCCCGCCGCCGCCAACATTTCCAACGCCTGGCGCCGCCCCCACATCATTCCCAGGCCGACCCCGCCGTCCGCAAGCCCCACCGGCATGCAGTGCATCAGACTGACCGTGTAGAGAAACGGCCCCATGGGGTGGTCGAGGTTTTGGGCCGGCTCCGATTCGGCGGCAATGTCGATCATGGAGAAGATCCCCCCCGGGGCCAGGAGGTGGCGTGCCCCCCGCAGGGCTTCCAGGGGGCGGGTCTGGTCGTGGATGGCGTCAAAGGCCGTCACGTAGTCGCAGCTGCCCCCCAGATCCTCGTCTTCGCATAACCGGGCCGCATCCCGAACCTCGAAGGCGATGTTTTCCAGGCCTTCGGCTGCGGCGGACCGCCGGGCGGTATCGATGGCCGCCGCCGAGATGTCCAGCCCCAGAAACCGGCTGCGGGGATAAGCCCGGGCCATCAGGCGCAGCGCCAGGCCTTCGCCGCAGCCCAGGTCGCAGACCCGCATCCCCTGCTGCAGGCGCACCACCAGTCGGCCGTCGTCCACCGACGGCAGAAACTGATCCACCAGGACATCTCGGTGTTTGGCTTCCGAGAGCTCGGTCATGAACGCCTGAAACGCCGGGTAGCGGTCGTAGGGGACCCCATCACCACTTTTAAAACCGGCCAGCACCGGCTCCAGGGCGCAGTTGGTCAGCAGCGGGATCTCCTGGGTGTAAACGGCCAGGTTGCCGTTTCCCGCCGCCCGCGTCAGCAAGGGGGCGTGGGCCGCCGGCAGACGGTAGCGGCTGCCGCCGGGGTCCGAAGTGGTCAGCTCCACGATGCCCCCGGTTGCCATGACGCCCAGCCATTCGCGCACGTAGCGGTGGCTCAGCCCGGCGCTGGCGGCGATCTCCGCAGCCGTCCGGGGCTGCTCCAGACCCGCCATGACGTCGAACAACCCCGTGCGGTAGCCGATCGCCACCGCCAGGTTGAGTGCGGCACCGTTCAGGATGGCGATCATTTTCTGAGAAAACGCCGCCTTTTGATCGTCGATCTCTTCTGCCATCAGATCTCCTGTTCTGTAATCGGGTCTACGCTTAGCGTGTGAAGATACCCCCGCGGGGTGGACCGCTATCGCGGGAGGCCATTTCTGCGTCATCTTCCCCAAAAAATCAAGTCCATTCGACAGCCGGCAAGCCTTTCGAGGGCCTCGCCAGTCCCCGCCGCGCGCTGCCGGCCAGATGCTCGGCGGTGAATCCGGCCGTCGCGGGTTGATACCTGGGGAAGGGGTCCCGGCCCCCGGCTGCAG
>JASFIY010000329.1:0-3941 GCA_050122415.1 Desulfobacteraceae bacterium | reverse complement strand
CCGTCAGCCCCGCCGGCAAGGTCGACCGGATGGCGCTCTTGACCGGGAGCAGCTCGATTTTCATGAGCCTCAAGTGCGCCCTGGCGGTGGCGCGCCTGCTGGGGTGCGCGCGGCCGGACTGGCGGGGGGCGCTGGAGCACCTGGGGGAGGCCATCCGCCGGCGCCCCCACCACTTCAACATGGCCAAATCGCGCTTTTCGATGGACTGGTTTTACCCGGTGCTGGCCGGAGCGGTCACCGGGGCGGCAGCCGAGAACCGCATCCGGCGCTCCTGGAAGAAATTCATCGTCCAGGGCCAGGGGGTGCGCTGCGTTTCCGATCAGCCCTGGGTCACCATCGCCGAGACCTGCGAATTGGTGCTGGCCCTGGCCGCCATCGGCCGGCGCGACCTGGCCGGGATGATTTACGGCTGGATCGGCGGCAAGCGCTATCCCGACGGGGCATTCTGGTGCGGGTTCACCTTTCCGGAAATGGTGGTCTGGCCAGCGGAAAAGGTCACCTGGACCCAGGCGGTGGCCCTGCTGGCAGCCGACGCGCTCTTCGATCTGACACCCGGCGGCCGCCTGTTCGACCATCGCCTCTGGGCGCGGGAAGGCGTATCCTGGCGGCCGGATCTGGGCCCGAGGGGGGGAGCTTGAGAAGGGACCACCGGCCCTACGCCGTTAAAAAAGGCTACCTGCGCTTCCAGAAACTTTACGCCCGCCACTTCCTGAAACCCCAGTTCGACCAGGTGGGCTCCGGCGCCTTTTTCATCAAGCCGTGGCACGTGGAAGTTTTCGGCGGCCCCGTGAGCCTGGGGGATAATGTCACGATCATCGCCACCGCCGACCGCAAGGTGCGGCTGTCGGTCTGGTCGGACCGGCCCGGGCGCGGCGCCATCCGGGTGGGGGACTGCAGCCTGCTCTGCCCCGGGGTCAGGATCAGCTCGGCGGCCGCGGTCCGCATCGGTTCCAGTTGCATGTTGGCCAGCGGGGTCTACATCACCGACGGGGACTGGCACGGGATCTACGACCGCGTCTCGATGGGGCGCGCGCAGCCGGTGAGCCTGGGGCCAAACGTCTGGGTGGGCGACAGCGCCATCGTTTGCAAGGGGGTCGCCATCGGCGCCAACAGCATCATCGGCGCCGGTTCGGTGGTGGTCGACGACATCCCGGCCAACGCCATCGCCGCCGGCAACCCCGCCCGGGTGGTGAAGCTGCTGGATCCCGCCGCGGCCCTGACCACCCGCGCCGACTGGTACGCCGATCCGCTCCGCCTGGCGCGGGAATTTGAACTTCTGGACCGCGCCAACCTGGCCGGCAACACCTTCGGCCACTGGCTGCGGACCCTGCTGCGGCCCCTCAGGGGTGATTGAGGGGGCCGCCGTCCTCCGTGCGCCCGAAGGGCATCCACAGGGAGTAGATCCCGTCCTCCAAGCTGGCCTTGACCGGCAGCCCCCCCTTTTCAAAGACCTTGAGCATATTGCGGTTGGAGGAGAGCACGTCGGCGTGGAAGCCCTGAATCCCCCGCTGGCGGGCCAGGCGGATCAGCATGCGGTAAAGGAAGGTGCCGATGCCCATGCCCTGGTAGGCTTCGTCCACCACAAAGGCCACGTCGGCCTTGGCGCCCTGGAGGTCGCGGACAAAGCGGGCCTCGGCGATGATGCGGCCCTCGCCGGATTCCCCTGCAATTCCGACGATGGACAGCGTGTCGCTGTAGTCCACGTTGACATAGGCCTGCATTTTGGCGTGCGGCATGGTCTTGATGGGGGTGAAATAGCGGTAGTAGACGGCTTTGTCCGAGAAGCGGTAAAAGAGGCGGCGCATGGCCTCCTCGTCGGAGGGGCGGATGGCGCGAAAGCGGATCTGCACGCCGTTTTTGAACGTATGGGTGGTCTCGACCTCCGAGGGATAGAGGTGGGCGCTCTGGGCCAGGAAGATCTGGTCGGGATAGAGGATGTGGGCCGCCTTGGCCTGGGCCACGAGGTCGGCGCGGTCGTCGGGGTGCGCGATGTCGATCAGCGCTTGGGCGCGCTCGCGCACGGTGCGGCCGGTGAGGTGCGCCACCCCGTATTCGGTGACCAGCATGGAAACCGATTCCGGCAGTCCGAACTGGTTGGGCAGGGCCGCCACCGAGACCCGGATATTCGGGCTGCCCCGGCGGTTGCGGCTGGGCAGGGCGAAAATCGTGCGCCCGCCCTGGGAGAGGTCCGCACCGTTGGCGAAGTTGATGGCCTCCGCGGGCCCGGCGATGTTGCCCTTGCCGAAGTGCAGCGCGATGCGGCCCGAGATGTCCACCCGCCGGGCCGGCAGGATGGCCATGAAGCGGGGGTTGTTGCCGATCTGGAGGGGGTCGAAGACCTTTTCGATGCTCTGGAACTCCACCAGCGGGTTGCGGTCCAGCCAGGCCAGCAGCTCGGGGGTGCCGAAGGCGTAGGAAACCAGCGATTTGCCGCGGAAGATCTCCTTGCGGCGGTTGGTCACCGCGCCGCTTTTGACGAGATCCATCAGGGCGTCGGTAAAAAAAGAGGAGTGGATCCCCAGGTGGCGTTTGGCGGTGAGGTGGCGGGCCAGGGCATCGTAGAGCGGGCCGATGGAAAAGGCCAGGCAGCTGCCGTTTTCGATCACCGAGGCGACGTTGGCCCCCAGGCGGTCGTAAACGTCGTCCACCGGCCAGCGCTCGAAATAGATGGGCGGCTCGGTGGCGGCCACCAGCAGGTCGAAATCCGCCACCGGCACAAAGGTGTCCCCCATGGTGACCGGGATGGCGGGGTTGATTTCGCCCACCACCAGCGATGCCTGTTCCATGGCCTGGCGGGCGACGTCCACCGCCACCCCCAGGCTGCAGTAGCCGGCTTCGTTGGGCGGGGTCACCTGCACGAAGGCGGCATCGATGGAGAGCCAGCCGGAGGCGATCAGCCGGGGGATGCGGCAGAAGCGGCTGGGGATCAGGTCCACCTGCCCGGCGGTAATGGCCTTGCTGGCGATCCAGCCCGAAAAGAAGGTCTTCAGGCGGTAGCTCTGGGCCCGCTGTTGTTGCAATGCGACGGCCTCCCCCAGGCTGACCAGCTGAATCAATTCCAGGTCCTGGAGGTTGCGGGCCTCCGAGGTGGTGAGGTGCTTGACCAGGGTGCGCGGCTCGGCCACGCCGGTGCCCAGGAAGATGCTCATCCCGGGTTCGATGCGCTCCAGGACCGTCTCGGGCGGCACGATCCGACTGCGCCACGGGTTCTTGGACGATCCGATCATGGGCAACCTCCGCTGCGGCCGTGGGGCCGAGGGGTTCAGGTGCCGGGGGGGCGCCGGCCGCCCAGCGTCAGAATGACCCGAAAGGGCAGCTCCACCAGGAATTCGAAGATGAAACCCACCAGAAAGAGCGCCACCATGAGCATCTGCCGGCACCCGTCCTTCAGGCGTTTCAGGGGCACTTTCAAACCAGACTCCCGTGTCTTTCTGCGGAACCGTCAAAGACTGCCCTTGCGCAGGATGGCGATCAAGAGCCAGATACCCATCAGCGCACCGGCGGAAAAAAGCAATATTCCGATCAGCGAGATGCCGTAGACCAGCGGCGGGGTTTCCGAGATGACGATTAGGGCAGAGCCGATCAGCAGCGCAGCGATGATGATCGCAAACGCCAGCCGGTTGCTGGTTTGATCCTGGGTGGCGCGCATGCCTTGATAGCCGGCGATGTCGATCTGAAGGGCGATTTTGCGCTGCTTGAGCAGCCGTGTCACCTCCAGCAGATCACGCGGGAACTGGCGGGCGAAATGCATCAGCTCGGCCCCCAGCTGCAGGCCCTCCTGGGCCATGCGCTGGGGGGAGTAGCGCGCCAGCTTGACCCTTTCCAGAAACGGGATGCTTTTCGCGATCATGTCGAAATCCGGGTTCAGCCGGGCCGCCACACTCTCCACCGTGCTGAAGGCCTTCATCATCAGAAAAATGTTCGGCGGGATCCGCAGCCGG
>JASFIY010000328.1:0-3942 GCA_050122415.1 Desulfobacteraceae bacterium | reverse complement strand
GCTTTCAGCGCTCAGATAGTCCCGGTAGCCCTGGCGAAATCGTTCGGCAAGCCGCTTCTCAAATTCCCCGGGCGCAGGCAACGGCTGCCAGCAGACGCTGCCGTCCGGCGGCCTCCGCAACAGATCGGCCGCGGCCGCCGCGTCGCCGGCGTTGACCGCGCGGCTGAGACGCCCGATTGCGCTGCCCTCGGCAAAGCGGTAGTTGTGCTGCAGGGCGACGACACAGTCCGCCAGTCCAGAGCGCTGCCGGTTGGGATCGCACCAGCGTTGCAGGTTTTCGCCGCATGCGATCGAAAGGGTTGTGCCAAATTCCCGCGAAAACCGGTGTTCGGCCGCTCGCCCGCAGAGATCCGCGAGCACCGCGCCGGCTTCCACCGACGCCAACTGGTCCTTGTCACCGACCAGAATCAGGCGCGCCGCCGGCGGCATCGCCTGCACCAGCTTGGCCATCAGGGCCAGGTCCACCATGGAGGCTTCGTCCACCACGACCACGTCCACCGCCAATGGGTTTTGGGCGTCGTGCCGGAAATAGGGGGACCCGGGAAGGGTGCCCAGCAGCCGGTGGAGGGTGGTGGCCTGGGCCGGAATGGCCGCTTCGACCGCGGCGGAGCAGTCCAGATCCTGGCGGGCGCTGCGGATGGCGGCGCTGATCCGGGCGGCCGCCTTGCCGGTGGGGGCGGCCAGCTGGATGCGCAGGCTCGGGGCGGGCCCTTGCTCCAGCAAGAGCGCCAGCAGCCGGGCGACGGTGGTCGTCTTGCCGCTGCCGGGCCCGCCGGAAATGATGCACAGCGCCTTCAGCAGCGCCACCGCGGCTGCCACCCGCTGCCAGTCCACCGGCGATTCGACCCGTTTCGGGAAGAGCCGATCGAGGCTTGCCCGCACCCGCGGCGGATCGAATTCGGGCAGGACCGCCGATGCCCTGGCGGCAACCGCCGCCGCCAGGGTCTGTTCGTATTCCCAGTAGCGGTAGAGGTAGAGCCGGTTGTCCGCGTCCAGCACCAGCGGCCGGAATTCCCCCGGCTCCCCGACAACCCGGCTCTCCAGCAGCATCCGGCGCCAGCGCTCGGGCGCCGGGCACGCAACCGCCGCCTCCCCGCCGCCGCCCATGGGCAAGGACTGCCCGCCCAGGGTCTTCAGGTCCAGGCAGACCGCCCCCTCGCCGGTGGCACGGCTGACCAGCGCGGCGGCCAACCCCGCGGCGGTCTTCGAGACGCCGGCCAGGCGGGTGATCAGACGGGCAAAATGAAAATCGATTTCAGATATGATCCCGCTTTGATATAAAGTGCTTAAAAGTTTTTTGCTCATATTTTACTTTAATATAAGGGAGCTTCCCGGCAGCGGGTTCAAGGGGACTTGAATCCCGGGATGAGGAGCTTTCCCAAGGCCGCGATCCGCCCCGCGGCGGGGCGATCATGGAAAATGCCGAAATCCGGCCCGCAGGCCGGGTCGATCCCCCGCAGAAACAGGTAGAAAACGCCGCCGAAATGGGTGTCGTAGCGGTAACCCGGCAGCCTCAGGCGCAGCAGTTGGTGCAGGGCCAGGGCGTAGAGGTGGTATTGGAGGACGTACAACGAGGATGCCATCTCGGCTCGCAGGGCCGCCTGGGCGTAGTGCGCGACGCCGGGACCGAGGTAGTTGGACTTCCAGTCCAGCAGGTAATAGCGCCCGCCGTGGTGAAAGACCAGATCGATGTAGCCTTTCATAAATCCCCTCTCGGGGCGGAAACTCAGGGTTTTGAAACGCTGCGAAAGCTCGGGG
Organism: Desulfobacteraceae bacterium; assembly: GCA_050122415.1. Lineage (GTDB taxonomy): Bacteria > Desulfobacterota > Desulfobacteria > Desulfobacterales > JAABRJ01 > JAABRJ01. Next base: position 2,184 of record JASFIY010000328.1, on the reverse strand, counting down.
AAGTCCGCCGCGCCGCTTTCCTGGTTCAAAGCGTTCTCCAGGTCGGCGAGTGCAAAGGGGTTCAGGGGGAAATAAAAGGCCATTTCATTTACCCGCTGGTCGGCGCTGATCCGCTCCAGGCGAAGGCTTTCCCGACCGGCCGCCAGCGGGCTGGCGAGTACGCGCGCCAGCAGGGTCAACAGGACGGGCTGCCAGCCGGGGTCGAACCCGTAGGCCGCCAGCAGGCTCTCCACCAGGCGGGGGCGATGGCCCGGATCATCGGTGGTGAAATCCAGGTGTTCCAGAAGATCGTGCAGAAAGGTGCCGGCGCGCGCGCCCCTGGGAAAAGCGGCGATGTCCGTTTGCCCGGAGGGCGTCTCGGCGGCGGGCGGGCCCTGCACCGCGGGGGGCGCCGGCAGCGCGTCGTGATCGGGCCATTCCGCGGGGTAATGGGCGCCGGCGACCAGGGCCGTGTAGCTGGTGATGCGCCAGCTGGGCGCCACCGAACCCTGAAAGGTCGGAAGGACCGGCTTTCCCGTGGGCTCTCCCGCCGGTTTGTAGCGGCCGTCGGGGGACCCTGCGGGCAGCGGCAAAAGCGCGATGGCGCCCCCCGAGCGGGCGGCCCGGGTTTGCAGCTCATCCAAGAGGACGTGCCCGCTTTTGCGTTTGAAAAGATCCTGCAACGCGCCCACCGGGTCGTGCGACCCGCCGGGCGTTTCGCCATGCAGCAGGTAGGCCGGGGCCGAGGTTTCGGCTGTGCTGATCCGCCCCCAGGCCAGGTAGCAGCGCTGCTTGGCGCGGGTCACGGCCACATAGAGCAGCCGGAGGTTTTCGGCCAGCTGCTCGGTCCGGGCCTGGATCCGGTGGGCCTCGCGGTGGTCGTCGCCGAGATCCAGGGTCAGGCGGCCGCCGGCATGCGGGTCGTGGAAGCGCAGCACCGGTTCCCGTGACAGGGCCCCCTCCCAGGTGAACGGGCAGAAAACCACCGGGAATTCAAGCCCCTTGCTCTTGTGCATGGTGATGATGCGCACCGCCTGCTCGTCGCTTTCAAGCCGCAGCTGATGCTCCTCCAGCCGCTGGCTGGCGGGGTCGCGCTGCTGGGACAGCCACTTCACCAGGCCTGCCGGCGGCAGGGCGTTCTCCAGCGCCGCGCGCTGAAGGATCTCGCCCAGCTGCAGCAGGTTGGTCAGGCGCCGCTCGCCGTCCGGATAGGCCAGCAGCCGGCCCTTGACCCGTTCACGGCCCAAGAGCAGCCGGAACATGCGATAGAACCCGCTGCGCTGCCAAATCTCCAGATAGTCGCAGAAGGCGGCCAGACGATCCGCCCACCAGGCGCCGTCGGCTGCGGCGGTGTCCAGCTCGCCGGCTTTGGCGCCCAGCATGTCGCTGGCCAGGGCGGCCCGCAGCCGGCGCTCGGCGCCCGGCTCCAGGATCGCCGTCAGCACCCGCTGGATTTCGGCGGCTTCCGGTGTGTCAAAGATATTGTCTGCGCCGATCAAAACCGCCGGCAGCTCCAAGGCGGCCAGCTCCCGCTGAATTTGTCCGGCCTGCCGGTTGGTGCGCACCAGCACGGCGATATCGCCCGGTTCGGTGCGGTCCGGTCCGGGGCGGGTGAGGCGTAAAATCTCCCCGGCCACCGCTTCCGCGATCCGGGCCACCGCGGTTTCCTTGGCCAGGGGTTTTTCCTCGGCCGGGTCCAGCCACCAGACCACAAACGGCGGCTGGGATCGGGTGGCGTCCTTGCGCGGCGCCAATCCCGGCTGCCCCGCCACAAAGCTGATTTCCTCGAACACGAAAGGCGCCGCCACGGGTTCAAAGAGGGTGTTGACCGCCTGGATCAGCGCCGCCGAGGAGCGCCAGTTGCGGGTCAGGGTATAGCGCCGGTCGCACTGGCGCGCGGCCGCCATGTAAGAGAAGACGTCGGCGCCGCGAAAACTGTAGATCGCCTGTTTCGGGTCGCCGATCAGGAAAAGGGTCCGGTCGCCGCCGCCGAAGAGGCGCGAAAAAATATCGTACTGGACGGCGTCGGTGTCCTGAAACTCGTCCACCAGGGCGGCCTTGAACCTGGTCCGCACCGCATCGGCCAGCAAGCGGCCGCCCCCGGGCAACCTGAGGGCTTGGGCGACGGTGGTCAGCAGGTCGTCGAAAAACTGGATGTTCTGCATCTGCTTGCGCCGGCTCAGCTCGGTTTCGGCATACCGGAAG
>JASFIY010000327.1:0-3958 GCA_050122415.1 Desulfobacteraceae bacterium | reverse complement strand
GAAGGGGATTTCGGCCAGCCGGGGGTGGGTTTCATCCAGCCGCTCCCGCGGAAAACCTTTCTCCCGGGCCAGATCGAAGAGGGCCGTTTCGGTGGGATCCCCGATCACCGCCCCCGAGCCATCCAGGCGGGCATCGTTGCACAGGGCAAGGGCATGCAGCAGCAGCGTCAAGGGATCCCTAGCGGCGGGCGAACCCGCCGCGGCTTGCGTGCCGCCAAAGACGGGCAGCTCCTGGGAGGGCTGCAGCCGACCGCCGGCGAAGACCTTTTCGACGGTCATGCGGTTCAAGGTCAGGGTCCCGGTCTTGTCCGAGCAGATATAGGTCACCGACCCCAGCGTCTCCACCGCCGGCAGTTTCCGGATCAAGGCCTGCTGTTGGACCAGTTTTTTGGCGCCCAGGGCCAGGGAGATGGTGATGACCGCCGGCAGGGCTTCCGGAATGGCCGCCACCGCCAGGGAGATCGCCGTCAGCAGCATCAACAGCGGCGGCTCGCCCCGCAGAAGACCGGCCAAAAAAACGATCAGGCAGATGGCCAGGACGGCGTAGGCCAGCTTGCGCCCGAAAACGCCGAGCCTTTTCTGAAGCGGCGTCCGGCCCTCGCCCTGGTCCTGGAGCAGGGTGGCGATCCGTCCGAGTTCCGTCCGCAGGCCGGTTTCCGCCACCAGGCCCCGCCCGCGGCCGTAAGAGACCACAGTGCCCTTGTAGGCCATGTTTTTGCGGTCGCCGACGGGCAGGTCGGCTTCCGGCAGCGCGGCCGCATTCTTTTCCACCGGCACCGACTCCCCGGTCAGGGCCGCTTCGTCGATCCGCAGCTGGACCGCTTCGGTCAGGCGGATATCGGCCGGCACCACGTTGCCGGCCTCCAGGATCACCAGGTCCCCGGGTACCAGTCCTTCGGCGGGGACCGATTCGGGCCGCCCGTCGCGCATGACGGCAGCGTTGGGGGCGGCCAGTTTTTTCAGGGCGGCCATGGCTTTCTCGGCCCGGTATTCCTGAACGAACCCGAGCACGGCGTTCAGCACCACGATCACGACGATGGCGATGGTATCGGCAAGCTCGCCGACGGCACCGGCCACGACGGCGGCGGCGATCAGCACCAGGATCATGAAATCCTTGAACTGATTTAGAAACATGACCCACAGGGATTTGGGCTCCTTTTCGATCAGTTCGTTGGGGCCATAGCGCGCCAGGCGCCCGCGGACATCCGCCGAGGAAAGCCCCTCGGCGGAGGTTTCAAGTTTTGCGGCCACCCTTTGGAGATCGAGCTGGTGCCAGTGGCTGGATTGGTTTGCCGGGTCACTCATGGTCTAACTTTCCTTTCCAAAGGGCCAAAAACCCTGCAGCCAGACCAGCACCCGCCTCAGCAGGGAAGGTTCTGCGGCCGATCCAGACCCCGGGGGGTATTCCTGCAGCCTTTTCACCCGCGCTTCGGGCGCCGGATGGCTCGACAAGAGGGAGTGGTCGCTGCCAATGGCCGCCAGCTTCGTCAAAGCGGAAATCGCCGGCTGCACGCCCAGACCCTGGGTCTCCAAAAAGCGGACCCCGTAATCGTCCGCCGCGCGCTCCTCCTGCTGGGAGAACTGGGCGTTGACAAGGTTTTCGGCCAATGCCCCCAGGACCGAGCGCGCGATCATCCCGGCCTCGCCCTGCTGGGCGGCGACGGCTTTGCGGACCGCACTGCCGGCATAGGCCAGGATGATCTTTTTCTTGATGTGCTTCTCGACCACATGGCCCATTTCATGGCCGATCACAAAGAGCAGTTCCCCGTCGTCCAGCATGTCCATCAGCCCGCTGTACATCCGGATGGAACCGTCGGCCATGGCAAAGGCATTGGCCTCCGGGGAGAGATAGACCTTGAAGTTGAACGGCTGGCCTTGGAATTCGGCGTAGTCCCGGGTGAGCCGTTGCAGCCTTCTGGCATAAGGATTTGCGGGGGGCGCTACGGTGTGTTTGAGATCGGCCTGTTGGGCGAGGGCCACGGCCGTGCGCTGGACCTCGGCGTCATCCAGGCTCACCGCTCGCACGGCATCCATGCCGGCCTGGGTCGCCAGGCCGATGTCGGTGTCCTCGCAGCCGGCCGTCAGCAGAAGAAGGGCCAGACTGAAGCTTAAAATCGTTTTACCCATGGCATCCAATGCGCGCCCCGGGGGCTGCCGTCAGCGCCGGGATCGGCACCCGAGGGCCCAAGCGGGGTTAAACGAAACCTTTGGCCGGCGGACTGCGCCCGGCGTTTCAGCCCTTCGCGATCCCTTTTATTTCCGGGTCGGCAGCCCATATCCGGTAGCGCACTTCCACATCCTCGGGCGCATAGACCACCACCGGCAAACGGCTGTTGTAACGGATCAGATAGGGTGCACCGGCCAGGCTGATAAACTTCTCCACCTTGGGTTCGTTCGGATCGACGGCCATCCGGGTGCCGGCCATGGGCCCCAGCGGGCTTACCCGGTAGAGTGTGAAGCCCCAGCCCGGAATGGTTTCCTGCTGGATCCGGCCGCCGAAGAAATAGCGGTTGCGCTGGTCCACCGGCACCGTTTTGCCGACGATCAGCTCCACCTGGAACACCGATTCGTCCGCCTGTTCGGGCAGTTGCAGGACGTAGCGCAGGATTCCCTTTTCAGGGGGTGGGAAAGCCTTCATGCCCTCCCCCGCATACAGCGAAAAGACCGAAGCCAAAAAGCCCGCAACGGTCAGTGAAAATATTTTTGGCATAACCTTCTCCTGGCCGGATAAAAAAGCCTCCGGGCGGACCTCGCCGGCAAAAGATGGAAGCGGCCCTGAAGGGGCCATGGACTAGCTCACATGCCTGGTCTGGATGGCCCCCAACGGACAGGCCGCGATACAATCCCAGCATCCCATGCACATGTGGTGAAAAACGGCCGGGGGATTGAAGACGCCGTCGATCTGTTTGAGGACTTTATGGGTGCACGCCGCCACAGCCGCGCAGACCCCGTTTTGGGGGTCGCAGACCGCAGGGGCGCAGCGGTCGTAATCCACTATCGCAAATGACTTTTTCGCCTGCAAATTCATTTTCGGCACACCACCCTGAATTATAGTGTTCGCCGGTTCCTGCCCCCCAGCGAGGATGGCCTTGGCCCCCCTCAAAAAACCGGTCAGTGCCGCCGGATAAAGGCCCCGATTTTGGCGGTGGCCTCCGAGGCTTCCTTCAAAAAGGGGGCAAAGCCCTGGAAAACATGTGGCATTCCTTCCCAGATTTCAAGGGTCACCGCGCACCCCTGGCCGGCGGCATGTTCGGCCAGGCGCGTGGCATCATCCCGCAGCACCTCGGCGTCGCCCACCTGCAAGAACAGGGGGGGCATGCCGCTGTAATCGCCAAAAAGCGGGGAGGCATAGGGGTCGGTGGGCTGGGCTCGGCTGCCCAGATAGAAGGATGTCAGGGCGGGCAGAACTTCGGGGTTGATGATGGGGTCCACGGCGGCTCGGGAAACCAGCGAGGGGCTATTCCAGGTGAGATCGGTCGCCGGGGAAATGGCGACCGTTGCCGAAGGCAACGGCAGCCTGGCGTCCCGGATCTTTAAAAGCGCAGCCAGGGCCAGGTTGCCCCCGGCGGAGTCGCCCATCAGGAAGGCGGCGCCGGCAGGTGCCTGACCGGCCGGCCCGTTTTCCCGCATCCATTGAAGGGCCTGAACGCAATCCTCCAGCCCGGCCGGAAACAGATGCTCCGGCGCCAGACGATAATCCACCGAGAGGACAACGGCCCCTGCGGCTTCCGATATTCGGGATGCAAAGGCGCGATAACCGGCAGGCGAGCCGGAAATCCATGATCCGCCGTGTATGTAAAGGATGCGGCGGCCGGGGTCCGCGCCTCCGGCCATTACCCACTCCAGGGGAATGTGCCCCGTTCTGGCCGGGTGCCACGCCCCGCGAACTTCCGAGGTGGCGGGGTGGACGCAGAAATAGCGGTCAATCACCCTGCGCCGCGCATCAATATTGTTGACC
>JASFIY010000326.1:0-3960 GCA_050122415.1 Desulfobacteraceae bacterium | reverse complement strand
CCGCCGCCGCCGGCCCCGAAAGCCCCCGAGCCGGTCCAAAGCGCCCCTCCCAAGACCATTGCCGCCAAGGTGCCCCCCAAACCGGAAATCAGGGTCCCCGAGCCCGAGGCCCCGGCCCCGGCACCCCCCGTCACGGCGACGGCGGCAACCGAGCCGCCCAAACCCAAGGCCTCCCTCAAGCGCCAAACCTTCCAGTCGGAGAAGGTCCTGGACAGCGCCCTGGCGAAAATCGAGCAGACGGTGGAAGCCAGCCGCCCCGACCCCTTGGCCGCCGCCTTCGAACGCCTGCGCCAGGAGGTGGACAAAAGCCCCGCCCCGGGGACCGGCGAAAAAGCCGGCGCTGCCGGCGCACCCGCCGCGGGCCAGGACCCAAGCGGGTCGCCCGGCGGGGGGGGCAGGGAGGTTTCGGACTTGAAGGACATCTACCGGGTCGAAATCGCCTACCGGGTCCAGAAAAACTGGGCCTTCTCGGAGCAGCTGGCCGGCAGCAACAAGAACATCCGGGCCAGCCTGGTCTTCAAAGTGATGCCCAACGGCGAAATCCGGGACATCTTTTTCACCGATCGCTCGGGCAATAGCTACCTGGACGATTCCGCCTACAAGGCGATCGTGAAATCCAACCCGGTGGATCCGCACCCCGCCGGCCTCAGGTCCGCCTATGTGGAGGTCGGGCTGCGCTTTGGCCCCGAAGGCCTGCGCTAGATAATTCACAGCGGCCCGGGCGCGCCCTGGCGCATCGCCGATCACAGGAGTTTGACTGCCCTTATGACCCCGATTCGCTTGCATTTGTTGACGCCCGTCGTGCTGGCATGCCTGCTGGCCCTTGGGGGGGGTGCGCGTGCCGACTATGACTACATCGACATCACCAACCCCTTTCTGCGCAAGATCCCCATGGCCGTTCCGGTCTTCAAGCCGGTGGCCGGCCACCCGGCCGAACGCCAGGCGGCCGCCCAGGCCGCCGACCAGCTGGCCGGAGCGCTGGAATTCACCGGCTATTTCAAGATCCTGGATCGCGGCGCCTTTCTGGTCAAGTCCGAAACGATGGGGATCATCGCCCCCAACATCAATTTTCAGGACTGGACCGCCATCGGCGCCGAGCTGCTCGTGACCGGCGGATTGTCGTTAAAAGGCCAGTACCTGGAGATGGAGCTGCGTCTTTTCGACACCTTCAAGTCCCAGCTGTTGATCGGCAAGCGCTACAAGGGCCTGGTCGCCGACCAGCGGCGGATGATTCACCGCTTCTGCGGCGAGGTGATCTTCGCGCTCACCGGCAGCCACGGCATTTTCGACAGCCGGATCGCCTTTGTCTCAAGCGGCCCGGGCAACAAGGAGATCTTCACGGCCGATTTCGACGGCCACGCGCCCCAGCAGCTGACCCACAACAAGGCCATCACCCTCTCGCCGGACTGGTCATCGGACGGCCGGTGGATGGCTTACACCTCCTACCGCCAGGGCAAACCGGATCTGTTTATCCGCAATTTGGTCCAGCGCCGGGGCAGCGTCGTCGATCGCCCGGGGCTCAATGCGACCCCGGCCTGGAGGCCCGATAAATTCGAACTGGCCGCAACCCTTTCCTTTTCCGGCGACCCGGAAATTTATCTGTTGACCGGCGAGGGAAAAATCATTAAAAGGTTGACGGTGAGCAAAGGCATAGACATCTCGCCCGCCTGGTCCCCGGACGGCCGCAAGTTGGCCTTTGTCTCCAACCGCTCCGGAAGCCCCCAGATTCACGTGCAGGACGTGGCCAGCGGGCGCGAAGAGAGACTCACCTTCGAGGGCCGTTACAACACCACCCCCAGCTGGTCGCCCACCGGTGACCGCATCGCCTACTCGTCCGCCGAAGACGGGGGGTTCAATATCCATGTCATTGACCTGGTAACTAGAAAAAGGCTTCAGCTGACGCGCAACACCGGGAACAATGAATCCCCGTCCTGGTCCCCGGATGGCAGCCTGGTCGTTTTCAGTTCGAATCGCGAAGGCCCCTACCGGATCTATGTCATGACCGGCTACGGTACCGATCAGCGCCGGTTGCTGACGCTTCCGGGGGAGCAGACCAACCCCAAGTGGTCGCGCAGAATCGTCAATTGAAAGAATGTCAAACGCTTTACCGCGATATGCAGAAGGAGGAGGTCGGATGAAAAGAAGAATCTGGCTGATGGCGGCACTCTTGATGCTGCTGCCGATGGCGCTGATGATGAGCGCTTGCGCCAAGAGAGGGGTCACCTCCGCGACCCAGGCTGAACAGGCCGCGGCGGACGCCGAGCGCGCCCGCCAGGAAGAGCTGGCGCGGCAGCGGGCCCTGGAGGAGGAGCGTCTCCAGCAGGAGCAGCTGCTGTCCCAGGAGGCCAAGGACGCCGAGCGCGTGCGTTTCATGAACGAGAACATCTACTTCGAGTTCGATAAATACCGACTGCTGCCGGAGGCACAGGAAATACTCAGAAACAAGGCCGACTGGATGAGGGCCAACCCCAACGTCACGGCCATCATCGAGGGCCACACCGACGAACGCGGCACCACCGAATACAACCTCGCCCTGGGGGAGCGCCGCGCCGAGTCCGCCAAGTCCTTTCTGGTGGATCTGGGCATCTCCGCCTCCCGGCTGACCACCATCAGCTACGGTGAGGAGCGGCCCCTCGACCCCCGCAGCAACGAGGAAGCCTGGGCCAGGAACCGGCGGGCCCAATTCGTCATCGAATAGCCTCGGCTTTCAGCCGTTGAGCCCTTCGACGGCCGCCGAGCGTGCCAACGGCAGACGGGCTTGCCCGTCTGCCGCGCGCCTTTTGGCCCCTTACCCGCCTTCCGGCGGGTAAGCTTTTTCCGCAACCGCAGCGGTTTATCCAAACGGACCTGCCATGAGACCCCTAACCGTCGTTTTATTGGTTTTGACAACCCTGGCCACCGGCTGCGCCACCCAGCAGGACGTGGCCACCCTGGATCGCCGGCTGGCATCGGTTGAACGCCGCAATGCCGTTCTGGAAAAGCAGAGCCGGGAGATTGCAGACACCCGCCAGAGCCTGGAATCCAAGGAGTCCGAAATCAAGAGCCAGGCGGCGAGCCTGCGGGTCAGCATCGAGAACCTCGAAGAGGAACTGCGCGTGTTGAGCGGGCGGTTGGAAGAGGTGGAGTACAAAACCGCCCAGAAGCTGGGCGAAGCGGAAAGCGACATCCAGCAGCGCGGGCAGAAAACAGCCGGCCTGGAAGGCAAGCTGCTCAGCCTGGAGGATCGCGTCCGCCAGCTTGAGGCCTACCTCAACCTGGATGCCGCCGCCGGCGCCAAACCGGCGGCTTCCCCCGCCCCGGCCGGCGCCGCAGCGGCGCCGCCGGCGGGCGAAAAAGAGCGCTACGCCGCCGCGCGGGCCGCCTTTGAGCAGGGGGACTTCGCCAAGGCCCGCGGCCTGTTTGAAGGGCTGCTGGCCGATTTCCCCGACTCGCCCCAGGCCAACAGCGCCCAGTTCTGGGTGGGGGAAACCTACTACCGCGAAAAATGGTTTGAAAAGGCCATCCTGGAATACCAGAAGGTCGTCGAAAATTACCCCAAAGGCAACAAGCTGCCGGCCGCCCTGCTGAAGCAGGGGTTCGCCTTCAGCAACCTCGGCGACAATGCCAACGCGCGCTTGATCCTGGAGTCCCTGATCCAGAAGTACCCCGACAGCAGTGAAGCCGGGATCGCCGCCAAAAAACTCCAGGGGATGAAGTGAGTCGGCTGGAAAGGCCGCATCCGGCCCGCGGCCGCCCCGGGGCCCGGCCCAGATGGCGATGGTGAAGGTCATCGGGATCGATCCGGGCCTGGCGGCCACCGGCGTGGGGATTGTGGTCGGCCGGGGGCTGACCGTCACCGGCTACGCCTGCGGTATTATCCGGACGGACAAGAGCCTGGTGACGGCGGCGCGCCTGGAAACGCTCTTTGAGGGGCTGGGCCGGGTGCTGGCGGACGAGCGGCCGGATCTGATGGTGGTCGAG
>JASFIY010000325.1:0-3963 GCA_050122415.1 Desulfobacteraceae bacterium | reverse complement strand
CGGTGATCATCGCCGCGGTCACCTACATGATTTTTGCTTACGTCGCCGGGCATGCCAGGATCGCGGCCTACCTGCAGATCAATCCGGTGGTGGGCTGCGGCGAGGTCACGGTCTTCTGCGGTGCGCTGGCCGGGGCCGGTCTGGGGTTTCTGTGGTTCAATGCCTACCCGGCGCAGGTCTTCATGGGGGACGTGGGGTCCCTCTCCCTGGGGGGCGCCCTGGGGATCGTGGCGGTGATCACCAAACAGGAGATCCTGCTGATCCTGGTGGGCGGCCTGTTCGTGGTCGAGGCGCTTTCGGTGATCTTCCAGGTGGGCTTTTTCAAAATGACCAAGGGGCGGCGGATCTTCAAGATGGCCCCCCTGCACCACCATTTCGAACTCAAGGGGTGGGCGGAGCCCAAGGTGATCGTGCGCTTCTGGATCATCGCGATCATCCTGGCGCTGATCTCCATGAGCACCCTGAAACTGCGCTGACGCAGGCGCCCGTCCAGGGTGAAGCGGAGCTGAACTGAGCGGTCTATGCCAATCGAATTGTCCCAGAAAGCCGTGCTGGTGGTCGGATTCGGAAAATCCGGCGAAGCAGCCGCCCGTTTCCTGGCGCACCGCGGCGCGCGGGTGACCGTGACCGACCAGGCCCCCGCGGATCAGATCGGGGAGCGCGCCGCGGCCCTGGAGCGCTTGGGGGTCCGGCTGGAACTCGGCGGCCACAGCCCGGCCACCTTCGCGACCGCCGATCTGATCGTCCTCAGCCCGGGGGTGCCCCACACCCTGGAGCCCCTGGCCGAAGCACGCCGCCGGGGGGTGGCGGTGGTCGGTGAAATCGAGCTCGCCGCCCGTTTCTTGCGCAGCCCGCTGCTGGCGGTCACCGGGACCAACGGCAAGACCACCACCACCGCTCTTTTGGGGGAGATGCTGACCCGCTCGGGCCTGCGGGTTTTCGTGGGCGGCAATATCGGCAGCCCCCTGATCGGGCACGTGGACAGCGGCTCCACCGTGGACCGCGTGGTGGTGGAGGTCAGCAGCTTCCAGCTGGACACCATCGCGACTTTCAGACCCGCGGTGGGGGTCTGGCTCAACATCAGCGACGATCATCTTGACCGCTACCCCGACCCGGCGGCCTACGCGGCGTCCAAGGCCAGGCTGTTCGAAAACCAGCAGGCCGGCGACACGGCGGTTTTAAACGGCGAGGCCGAAACCATCCGCCGCCTGACCGCCGCCTGCGCCGCCCGCAAGCTTTTTTTCACCGGCCGCCGGCCGGGGGAATGGGGCGCCACCCTGAACTCCGAGGGCCTGGTCGTCGAAGACGGGCGGGGGCCGGTGAGGCGGGTCGGCATCCACCAGATGCAACTGGAAGGCATCCACAACCGTGAAAACGCCGCCGCCGCCGCCCTGGCGGCGCTGGCCGCAGGCGGCAGCGTGGCGGGGGTCGAAAGTGCGCTGGCGCACTTTCAGGGCCTCCCTCACCGGGTGGAGACCGTGGCGGTGGTCGGGGGCGTGCGCTATGTGGACGACTCAAAGGCCACCAACGTCGATGCCGTGGTGCGGGCGCTGGAGAGCTTCCGCGAACCGGTGCTGCTGATCATGGGCGGCCGTGACAAACTGGGCAGCTACGAGGCCCTCAAGGCGCCGGTGCGCCGCGGCGTGCGCCGGCTGATCCTGATCGGCGAGGCCCGCCAAAAAATCCAGGCGGCCCTCGGTTCGGCATGTCCCGGCGGCTGTCTTGAGGCGGCTTCCATGGATCAGGCGGTGGCCCTGGCGCACGCCGCCGCCCGGCCCGGCGAGGTGGTCCTGCTGTCGCCGGCCTGCGCAAGCTTCGACATGTTCGACAGCTACGCCCACCGGGGCGAATGTTTCCGGCGGGCGGTGGCAGCCCTCCAGGAGGAACGATGAGCCGCCCGCCCCAACCCGACAGCCGGACGCCGCGGGTGCACTCACCCTACGACGTGCAGCTTCTTTTTCCGGTCCTTTTCCTGGTGGGCATCGGCGTCGCCATGGTCTACAGCGCCAGTTCGACGCTGGCCATGGGCAAGTTCGGCAGCGACTATTTTTTCGTCAAAAAGCAGGCGTTTTTCGCGGTACTGGGCGTCGTGGGTCTGGTCATCACCAGCCGCATCCCCTACCGGATCTACCGCCCGTTGGCCTACCCGCTGCTGGCCGCGGCGATCGCCATGCTGATCGCGGTGCGCTTCAGCCCCCTGGGCAGCGCCGCCGGCGGGGCCCTGCGCTGGCTGAGCATCGCCGGTCTGAGCTTTCAGCCATCGGAATTCGCGCGCCTGGCGCTGGTGATCTATCTGGCCTACTCCCTGAGTAAAAAGGGGGAAAAGCTGAACCAATTCACGGTCGGTTTTCTGCCGCACGTGATCGTGTTCGCCGTTCTGGCCGTCCTGCTGATGCTCCAGCCGGATTTCGGCTCTTCGGTGATCCTGGGGGTCATCACCTGGATCATGATGTTTACCGGCGGGGTCCCCCTGCGTCACCTGGCCACCGGCCTTCTGGCGCTGGGGCCGACGGCCTACTATGTGATGATCAGCACCGACTACCGCTTGCGCCGCATCACCAGCTTTCTGGACCCCTGGCAGTACTCCCAGCACGAAGGCTATCAGATCACCCACTCGCTGATGGCCTTCGGCAGCGGCGGGCTGTGGGGATCGGGGATCGGCAAGAGCTATCAGAAGCTCTTCTACCTGCCGGAGCCCCACACCGACTTCATCTTTTCGGTGATCGGCGAGGAGCTGGGCCTCTGGGGGGTGCTGGTCATCGTGACGCTCTTTCTCCTGATCCTGTGGCGCGGCACCCGCATCGCCCGCCAGGCGGCGGATTCTTTCGGCGCCCTGTTGGCCATGGGGCTGACCACCGCGCTGACCCTGCAGGTCTGCATCAATATGGCCGTGAGCCTGGGGCTGCTGCCGACCAAGGGGCTGACCCTGCCCTTTCTGAGCTACGGCGGCACCTCGCTGTTGTTCAACCTGGCGGCGGTGGGCATCCTGGTCAACATCAGCGCCGCCAGCCCCCGGCGCGCCAACCGCATCGCCCGGGGCGCGCCGGGCGCAGGGAAGGACGAGAAGCATGCCGAGGCCTGACCCCCCGCAAGCCCCGGCCGGCCCGCCCGCCAAGCCCCTGCGCCTGGTGGTCGCCGGCGGCGGTACCGGGGGCCATCTCTTTGCGGGTGTCGCCGTGGCCGAGGTCTTCATGGCACGCCACCCGGCCAACCGGGTGCTGTTCGTGAGCACCGGCAACCGCTTCGAACGCCGGGTGCTGGCGCGCTGCGGGTTTCCGCTGGCGCCCGTGGCGATCGCGGGCATCAAGGGGCGCGGCCGCCGCCAACAGGTGTCGGCCGCCCTCAAAATTCCACGGGCGCTGCTGCAGTCGCTGCGCATTCTGCGCGCCTTCCGGCCCGACCTGGTGCTGGGGGTCGGCAGCTACGCCGCCGGGCCGGTGGTCCTGGCCGCCCGGCTGCTGGGCTGCAAGATCGCGCTGCACGAGCAGAACCTTCTGCCCGGGATCACCAACCGCCTCCTGGTGCGCCTGGCCGACCGCTTTTATGTCTCGTTTGCCGACACCCGGCGCGCGGCGGGCAGAACACCGGTTCGGGTCACCGGAAATCCGGTTCGCAGCGCCATCCGCGAACTTGCATCCCGGCCGCCGGCGCCCGTGGCCCCCCCGGACCGCCCGCTGACCGTACTGGTGGCCGGCGGCAGCCAGGGCGCCCACAGCATCAACCAGGCCGTGCTGGCGGCCCTCGACAGGCTCCCGGACCCGGCCGGGATCAATTGGATACACCAGACCGGGGCCCAGGATGAGCAGGCGATCGCCCGGGGGTACGCCGGACGGGGCATGGGCGCCCGGGTGCAGGCCTTTTTCGAAGACATCGCGGTCCATTACGCCGCCGCCGACCTGCTGGTCTGCCGGGCCGGGGCCACGACGGTGGCCGAGATCACCGCCATCGGCAAGGCGGCCCTGT
>JASFIY010000324.1:0-3966 GCA_050122415.1 Desulfobacteraceae bacterium | reverse complement strand
ATGCGCCCGGAGCCGGCCCAGACCCCCGGCGGGGTTGCATGCCGCGGCCAAAGTCCGGGGATTGCGACAGACGGCAGCAAAAGCGCGTCTGCGGGGAGGGATGAAATGCAGAAAGAGTACAAATTTTCCATCTGGTACGCCCTTCTGGGTATTTGGCTGGTGCTGTTGCTGCAGCAATCCATCGTATCGGTCACGGAAATCCCGATCATCCCCTACAGCCAGTTTCTGCAGCTGCTGAAAGAAAACAAGATCACCGAGGTGGCCATTACCGCCAACCAGATCCAGGGCAAAATGATCGACGAGTCGGCCGAACCCGGCGCCATCAAACGGTTTCGCACCGTCCGGGTAGACCCCGATATCTCCACCCTGCTCGATCAATACGGGGTGACCTTCAAAGGCCAGATCGAATCGACCTTCCTGCGGGATCTTTTCTCGTGGGTCGTCCCGGTTTTTTTCTTTTTCGGGATCTGGTATTTCCTCATGAAGCGCATGGCCGGCCAGCAGCCGGGCTTCATGGCGCTGGGCAAGAACAAGGCCAAGATCTACGTTGAAAGCGATCTGAAGGTCAGTTTCGAAGATGTCGCCGGGGTGGACGAAGCAAAGCAGGAACTGGTGGAGGTGGTCGAGTTTTTAAGGCAGCCGGGGCGCTTTACCGCCCTGGGCGGCAAGATGCCCAAGGGCGTCCTGCTGGTGGGGCCGCCGGGAACGGGTAAAACGCTACTGGCCAAGGCGGTTGCCGGTGAAAGCGGCGTGCCGTTTTTCAGCATGAGCGGCTCCGAGTTTGTGGAGATGTTCGTGGGCCTGGGGGCGGCCCGGGTGCGGGACCTCTTCGAACAGGCCAAACAGAAAGCGCCCTGCATCATTTTCATCGACGAACTCGACGCTCTGGGCAAGGCCCGCGGCATCGGGCCGGTGGCCGGCCATGACGAGCGCGAACAGACCCTCAACCAGCTGCTGGTGGAAATGGACGGCTTCGACCCCAACGTGGGCGTCATTCTAATGGCCGCCACCAACCGCCCCGAAATCCTGGACCCGGCGCTGCTGCGGCCGGGGCGCTTCGATCGCCAGGTGCTGGTGGACCGCCCCGACAAGCCGGGCCGCGAGGCCATCCTGCGGATCCACCTCAGGGGCATCAAGGCCGAAGCCAACCTCGATGTGGAGAAGCTCGCCGCCATGACCCCCGGCATGGTGGGTGCCGATCTCGCCAACCTGGTCAACGAGGCCGCCCTGCTGGCCGTCCGGCGGGACAAACAGGCGGTGGGCATGCCCGAGTTCGAGGAGGCGGTGGAGCGCGTGGTGGCCGGCCTGGAGAAAAAAAACCGGCTGATCAACGCCGAAGAGCGCCGGATCATCGCCTACCACGAGCTGGGCCACGCCATCGTCGCCCTGAGCCTGCCGGGAACTGACCCGGTCCAAAAAATCTCCATCATCCCCCGCGGCATCGCCGCTCTGGGCTACACCATGCAGGTGCCCACCGAGGACCGCTTCCTGATGAAAAAAACCGAGCTGCTCAACAAGATCGCCACCCTCCTGGGAGGCCGGGCGGCGGAGTCGGCCGTCTTCGGCGACATCTCCACCGGCGCCCACAACGACCTCGCCCGGGCCACCGACATCGCCACCAGCATGGTCAAGGAATACGGGATGAGCGAAAAAGTCGGCCAGGTCTACTTCGCCCGCGAGAAGCGCACCCGTTTCCTGGACATCGCCCCCCAGGGTTCCCTGGAGTACAGCGAAACCACCGCCCAGCTGATCGACGCCGAGATCCGCGAGATCATCAACGCCCAGTATGCCCGGGCGCTGGAGATCGTGGCCAAGAACCGCTCAGTGCTGGACAAGGGGGCCGTACTGCTGCTGAAGCGCGAAAAAATCGACGGGGGGGAGCTCAAGACCCTGATGGCCGAAGCCTGATGAGGTGGCGCGGGCTTCAGAGCACCGCGCGCATGCGCTCGAGATTTTCCAGCTTGCCCAGCACCACGATCACGTCGCCGGCGTTGAGAGTCTCCTCGGGCCCGGGGTTGAAGATCATCTCCCCTGCGGCATTCTTGATGGCCACAACGATCACGCCGAAATCCCGGCGCAGGTTGCTGGCCATGATGTTTTTGCCGATCAGCTGCGATTGCGAGCCGATCTTGGCCTCCTCCATCATCAGCCCCAGATGACGCTCCATCATGGCGATATCGATAAAATCCACCACCGTGGGGCGCTTGAGGACCTGGGCCATGCGGCGGCCGCCGATGAGATAGGGCGAGACGACGCGCGTTGCCCCCGCCCGTTTGAGCTTGTCCTCGTTGCCATGGTCCGACGCCCGCGAGAGAATGAAGATCTCCGGCCGCAGGCCCTTGGCCGTGAGGGTGATGAAGACGTTGTGGGCATCGGAAGGCAGTGCGGTCACCAGTCCCTTGGCGCGCTTGATGCCGGCGGCCAGGAGCGCCTCCTCGGAGGTGGCATCCATCTGGAGCCACAGATATCCCTGCTTCTGCAGGTGCTCGACGGCCGGGCCATCCTGTTCGATGACCACGAAGGGAATCTTGTCCTCGGCCAGCTCGGCGGAGATGATCCGGCCGATTCGACCGAAGCCGCAGATGATGAAGTGATTGGCCAGCGCCGCAATCCGTTTTTCCAACTTTCGCCTCCCGAAAAATATCCGCAGCTCCCCCTCGATGAAGCTGCGGGCAATCATCCCGACCGTGTAGCCGCCCACACCGATCCCCATCATGATCACCACCACGGTGATGGTCCGGCCGACGGTGGTCAGGGGCTTGATCTCCGAAAACCCCACCGTGCTGATGGTGATGACGGTCATGTAGAAGGCGTCGAAGAGCGTCATCCCTTCAAAATAGTAGTAGCCCAGCGTTCCGAAGGAGATGGTGCCGATGAAAAGGAGGATGGCCGTCCGAAAATTTTTGGCGTCCATATCGGGTGGTCCGCTTCGGGATGACGTCGAAGACCGGAAAAGCCCGCCGTGACCGTGTACGCCGGAGCCCGGTGGCTGGTCAGGCGCAGCAGAAGTTTGTAAACCATTTTGACCGACGGCGTAAAGACGTAAATTGCGGCCCGCGCCCGGGCTGGTCGCGGCCGCCCCGATTTTGACCCGGCAAGCGCCCCACAGTTGGCGGGCCGTCGCAACCGGACGGCAAGCGCCGTATTGGGGTTTGACAAAACGGCGCCCTCACCCGATAAACGAAGCGAATAAAGAAGCATCAGCCGCCGCGTGCAGCGGCGGTTTCGCCACCAAAGCGGCGGAATGCAGCATCACGACGTTGAGATCGGGGGGGATTGCTCACGGGCCCACCCACAGAAAGGGGGCGAACGGAAAAAATGAAATTCATGATTTCCCAGCTGGTGACCTTGTTGCGCGACAACACCCGCAAGGCCAACATCAGGCTGCTCATCAAGTTTTCCTTGCTGCTGATCCTCTTTTTTGTGGTTTACAGCGTTTTGTTTCACCTTTTGATGCTTTTGGAGGGGCGCGAATACTCCTGGGTCACCGGCCTCTACTGGACCCTGACGGTCATGTCGACGCTGGGCTTCGGGGATATCACCTTCCACAGCGACATCGGCAAGATTTTTTCGATCATCGTGCTCTTAAACGGCATCGTCCTGCTGCTGGTGATGCTCCCCTTCACCTTCATCCAATTTTTTTACGCCCCCTGGCTGGAGGAGCAGAACAAGGCGCGCGCGCCGCGGTCGGTCCCGGACCGGGTCTCCGATCACGTCATTTTGACCCATTACGACGATGTGGCCGTCAACCTGGTGGAAAAGTTGACCCAGTACGGGGTGGAGTATGTGATTCTTGTGCCGGATCTTCACCGCGCCCTGGAACTGCACGACCTGGGGTATCGCGTCGTGGTCGGCGGCCTGGACAACCCCGAGAGCTACAAGCGCCTGGGGGTGGACCGGGCCGCCATGGTGGTGGTCTTAAACGACGACATCACCAGCACCAACATTATATTTACGATTCGCGAA
>JASFIY010000323.1:0-3971 GCA_050122415.1 Desulfobacteraceae bacterium | reverse complement strand
GATGCCGGCGGCAGTCGGCCCCGGGCTGCAAACGAACAACCTCATTATAAGCCCCGCTGGGAGCTTGGCAAGCTGAATTCGACCGCAGCGCTTCCGGGGGCGTCGTTTGGGATTTGAAATTTGGGCCGGATCCGGCTACAGTGGATGCATCATCGTCTCCAAATTACGCTTACCCCACAGACACCCAGGAGCCCGCCGTCGCCCATGGACCCAGCCCGCCTCGAACGCCAGATCGGCTTCATCGTCGAAATCGACCGTCTCAAGCGCGTCATGCGCCAGACCCTTCTAACCGACCGCTGCCGCCACGAAAATTCCGCCGAGCACTCCTGGCACATCGCGCTCGCGGCCCTGGTCCTGGCCGAGTATGCCGACACCCCGGATCTCGACCTGCCGCGGGTCGTCAAGATGCTGCTGGTTCACGACCTGGTGGAAATCGACGCCGGCGACACCTACTGCTACGATCAGGAGGCCCGCCGGGGCCAGCAGGCGCGCGAGCGGCGGGCCGCAGACCGGATCTTTGGCCGCCTGCCCTCCGATCAGGCCGCCGAGCTGCAGGCGGCATGGGAGGAGTTCGAGGCCCTCCAGAGCCCCGAGGCCCTTTTCGCCGCAGCACTGGACCGGCTTCAGCCGGTGCTCAACAATTTTTACAGCGGGGGAACGATGTGGCGCAAGCACGGCATCCGGCGGCCCCAGGTCGAGCGGCGCATCGCCCCCCTGCAAAGCGGCGCCCCGGCGCTGTGGCGCTACGCCTCGGGGCTGCTCGACCAGGCGGTCGCCCGGGGCTTTCTGGCGGATGAGGCGGTCGATGCGGCCGCCGCATCCTGAAAGCTGAGGAGGCCGCGTGCTGCCACCAGGCATCCAGCCCAGCCGCGTTCAGGCCCTCGCCGGGGATGCGCCGCCGTCCGGGAGGCGCTACGTCCTTTACTGGATGCAGCAGTCCCAGCGGGCCGCGGAAAACCACGCCCTGGAATACGCGATCTTCCGGGCCAACGAATTGAAGCTGCCCGTGGTGGTGGGCTTCGGTTTGACCGACGCCTACCCCGAGGCCAATCTGCGGCACTACACCTTCATGCTCGAGGGGCTGGTGGAAACCGCCGCGGCCCTCGCCGAGCGCGGCATCCCGCTGGTCTGCCGCATCGGGGAGCCAGCCCAGGTGGCCCTGGCGCTGGCCCGGCAGGCGGCCCTGCTGGTCTGCGACGTGGGCTACTGCCGGCACCAGGAATCCTGGCGGGCGGCGGCCGCGCGGCAGGCGCCCTGCCCGGTGGTCCAGGTGGAGAGCGACGTGGTGGTGCCCGTGGCCGCGGCCTCCCCCAAGGCCGAGTACGCCGCCCGCACCCTGCGGCCCAAATTGCAGCGCCTGCTGCCCGACTACCTAGTGCCCGCCCCCCGGCTGACGCCCGGGCGCAGCGGCCTGGGGCTTGACCTGGAGGGGCTGGCCATCGGTGATGGGGTGGCGGGGCTGCTCAAGGGCCTTAGAATCGACCGCAGCGTTGGTGCGGTGAGCGGCTTTTTCCCCGGGGGCGCAAACGCCGCCAAGGAGCGCTTCCGGGACTTTCTCAACGAGCGGCTGCGCCGCTACGCGCGCAACGGCAACCAGCCCCAGACCGACGACGTCTCCGGCATGAGCCCCTACCTGCACTTCGGCCAGGTCTCGCCGCTCTACCTGGCCCTGACCCTCCAGCGGCAAGCCGCCGCCGACCCCGCCGATCGGGACGCCTATCTGGAAGAGCTGATCGTGCGGCGCGAGCTGGCCGCCAATTTCGTCCACCACACGCCGGACTACGACCGCTTCGCCTGCCTGCCGGCGTGGGCCCGAAAGACCCTCGCCGACCACGCCCGGGACCCGCGGCCCCATCTTTACGAACGGCCGGCGCTGGAGGCCGCCGAGACCCACGATCCGTATTGGAACGCCGCCATGCAGGAGATGACCGCCACCGGTTTCATGCACAACTACATGCGCATGTACTGGGGCAAGAAGGTCCTGGAGTGGTCGCCGACCCCCGCGGCGGCCTTCGAAAACCTGCTGGGTCTCAACAACCGGTATTTTCTGGACGGCCGCGACCCCAACTCCTTTGCCGGGGTGGCCTGGATCTTCGGGATGCACGACCGCGCCTGGCCCGAGCGGGCGGTCTTCGGCAAGGTCCGCTCGATGACCGCCGCCGGGTTGGAGCGCAAGTGCGACATCCGGGCCTACATCGCCAAGGTCGGCCGCCGCACCGCTGGGGGCAACCGCCTGCCGTGAGGCCGCTGCCCGGGGTTTTTAACCAACCGACGAATAGATGGAGGAGACCATGCGCATGACCCTCGCCCTGACCGTCGCCGTCCTGTGCCTGCTGCCGCCGTCGGCGGCCGTGTCGGCCACCGCCCCCCTCAGCGACGCCTCCCAGGAATGCCTGGACTGCCACACGACGCTGCACCCCGGCATCGTCAGCGGGTGGCAGGCCAGCCGTCACGCCCAGACCACCCCCGCCGCGGCTTTGGCGGTGACGGGCCTGGCCCGCAAGGTCTCCAGCTCTGCGGTCCCGCAGAACCTGCTGGCAACCGCCGTGGGTTGCGCCGAGTGCCACACCCTGCGGCCCGAGGCGCACGCCGACACCTTCGATCACAACGGCCACGAGGTCCACGTGGTGGTCAGCCCGCCGGACTGCGCCACCTGTCACAGCCAGGAGGCCGAGCATTACGACCGCAACATCATGGCCCATGCCCACGGCAATCTGGCCGACAACGCCCTCTACGCCCAGCTCCAGCAGGCCATCATCGGCCAGCTGCAGCGCCCGGACGGCGCCCTCAACGACGCCCCGGCCGATGCGGCCACCCGCGCCGAGGCCTGTTTCTACTGCCATGGCACCCGCCTCACGGTGAGCGGCAGCGAAACCCGCGACACCGATCTGGGCGAGATGACATTTCCCACGATCGACGGCTGGCCCAACCAGGGGGTGGGCCGCATCAATCTGGACGGCAGCCGCGGGGCCTGCTCGGCCTGCCACACGCGCCACACGTTTGCCATCGCCGTGGCCCGCCGGCCGCATACCTGCAAGGAGTGCCACGTGGGTCCGGACGTCCCCGCCTTCAAGGTCTACTCGGCCAGCAAACACGGCAATATCTACGACAGCCTGCAGGCCGATTGGGATTTCACGGCGGTGCCCTGGACCGTGGGCCGGGATTTCACCGCGCCCACCTGCGCCGCCTGCCACATCAGCCTGCTGACCGACAGCGACGGCGGGACCATCGTCCGGCGCACCCACCAGATGAGCGACCGCCTCTCCTGGCGCATCTTCGGGCTGATTTACGCCCATCCCCACCCGCGGGACCCCGACACCCGCAAGATCCGCAACCGCGACGGCCAGCCGCTGCCCACCGATTTCGACGGGGGCCTGGCCACGGACTACCTGATTTCAACCGAAGAGCAGGCCAAACGAGCAGCGACCATGCAGGCCGCCTGCCGCGCCTGCCACAGCAGCGCCTGGGTCGCCGGGCATCGGGAGCGCTTTGAAAACACCATCCGGACCACCAACCTGAGCACCCTGACGGCCACCGGCATCATGCGCGAGATCTGGAGCCGGGGCTATGCCGACCCGGCCAACCCCTTCGACGAGGCCGTGGAGCAGAAATGGGCCGACATCTGGCTGTTCCACGCCAACAACACCCGTTTCGCCTCGGCCATGGCCGGCGGCGGGGACTACGGCGAGTTGGCCGACTGGCTGGCGCTTCAGCGCCGATTGGAGGCGCCGGCCGCCGAGACGCCGTAGGGGCTGCGACACCCGCAACCCCGGCTCAAGGCGCGGCAAGCGACGCCCCCAGCTGCCCGCAGGCCGCCAGGATATCCCGGCCCCGGGGCTGCCGCCGGCAGCAGAAGACCCCCTCCTCCGCCAGCCAGCGGCAGAAGCGTGCCACCTGCGCCGCCGGCGGGGCCGCGAACCCCGAGCGGCCGTCGCCGTTGTAGGCGATCAGGTTGACCCGCACGAGAAGCC
>JASFIY010000322.1:0-3974 GCA_050122415.1 Desulfobacteraceae bacterium | reverse complement strand
GGTAATCCGACGGGCCAGAAGGCGACCTTCACCGGGGCCTCCAAGGCGAATGCTGTGGCCGAGAAGGCCATGCAGCACAAGATGAAGCTCACCAAGCAGGAGCAGGCTATCCTCGAAGGCAAGGACGGCGAGGAGAAGGCCAAGCTCATGAAGATCCTGGTCACCTTCGGTAACACCTTCGGCGCCGAGAAACTGGTGGACCTCGGCGGGGCCCCGCACAGCAACATGTTCATCGGCGCCCCCTACATGAAATCGCTGATCAAGATGCTGGACGAATGCGCCACGGCAGGACTCAAGTCCTACGCGACCTACACGGTCAATCCGCGCCCTTACGACGTCTACAACGTCCAGAACAACCTCAAGGACATGGCAATGATCTACGAGGGTTACAGCCTGCAAAAGCAACTCGACTATGTTCACGCCCGCCTCGGCGCTCCAGACCTGAACTACCGAACCTGCGCCTGCTACCTGGACGAGGTCGGCAACGCGCCGGAACCCGGCACCTATGTCGCCTGGGCGGAATCCTCCGCGGTGAACTATGGCAATTCCGTTCTTGGCGCTCGGACCAATCGCAACGGCGCCGGCATGGATCTGATCCAGGCGATGCTCGGCAAGGCGCCTTTATTTGGACTGATGACCGACGAAGGCCGCATGGCCAAGTGGCTGGTCGAGGTCAAGACCACAAAGGAGCCGGACTGGGGGGCGATCGGCACCGCCATCGGGCGCAAGTGTGTCGAAGACGTTCCGTATATCACCGGGCTCGACAAGTACTTCAAGGGCGGCGAGGTCACGGCCGACAACCTGCACCTGCTGAAAGCGATGGGCAGCGCGACGGCTTCCAGCGGCGCGGTGGGTCTCTACCATGTAGAAGGCGTCACCCCCGACGCTAAAGAGAAGGGGAAAAAGCTGCTGGTCAAGGGCTATAAGACTTATGTGATCGACGACAAGGAGCATGCCCGGATTATCGGCACCTTCGAGAACCTCTGGCCGGACAAGAACGCCGACCCCAACGCCGCCTTTATCGGTTGCCCCCACAACTCCTATCACGAGGTCATCAAGTGGGGAAAACTCGTGACGGAGGCACTAGACAAGGCCGGCAAGACGGAGGCTGCCATGCCGGTTTACATGTTTATGCCGAACACGGTGCGGAACCGTGCGATTGAGGAGGAGGGCGAACTGATCAGCAAGATGAAGCGGGCCGGCATGGTGGCCACCAATATGTGCGGTGTCAGCTATGGCGGCATGAAGGGCTTCTCCGAACGGGTCCGTGGGGTCACCAATTCCGCCAAGACCAGGGTCTATACATCCATCCGTTACTTCCCTGACGATGTCCTGGTGGAGATCATCGTCACCGGCAAAATCCCGAAGGGCGCCTAGCCGGCGGGGTTAACCGAACGCATAACATCAAAAAACATCCGAAAGGAGACAGAATATGGCGAAGAAAACTTTCAAAGGGCGGCCCATACTTTCCGGCGAGGTCAACGGCAAGGCAACGGTCTCCAAGCAGCCATTCAATCTGAGCGCTTCTTACCTGAAGAATATGTTCGCGGGTGAAACCGCGACCGCACCCTGCACCGATTCGGCCAACAAGGACCTGTACGAGAAGGACCTCAAGGGTGCCATTCTCTGCACCTCGCAGTGCATCGGATCGACCATGGGTGCGGGGACGGTGATGATGCTCAGCGAGCTCGGTGTACAGCCGCAGGCCTGGCTGTTCTCCTCGCACATCGACAGCATCTCATCCGGTGGACTGATCATCGACGACGTCTGGAACGGCAAGCGGGTGGTTACCATCGACCTGCTCGGTGACGAGTTCCTAGAATCAGTAAAAACGGGTGATCCAATCACAATTCACGAGGACGGCACAGTCGAAGTCGGCTGAGGTGGGCGAAGGTGGGTTTCAGGTTTTAGATGTCAGTTCTTGTCCGCCACAGGCGGTTTCGGGTTTCAGTAGCTACGGTTTTCCCTGACACCTGACACCCGAAACCTTCTAGATGGCAGATGCATTGCCGGTCAGAGATTCCAATTGGGTGGCGGAATCTATTGGCAAGGTAAAACACCGACAAGGGGGAGATGATATGGACAGAAGAAAATTCTTAGGAACCGTCGCCGCTGCCGGCGCCACGCTGGCGGCGAGCCGTGTGATGGCCGGGCCGGCGACGTCCGGGTTGCGCAGCAATTTCGCCTTTAAGAAGGAAGACACGCCGGTGATCCTCGAGGTCGCGATCAACGGCTCAGCCACCAAGAAGGTCAACCCCACCGCGCCGGAGACGCCGGCCGAAATCGCCCAGCAGGCAATCGAATGTCTGGATGCGGGCGCGACGATCATCCACGCCCACACCAACAAGCCGATGACGGACGCGGACGCAGCCGCCCAGGTGTACATCGAGGCCTTCGAGCCGGTTCGCCGCAAGCACCCCCACGCGATCCTTTACCCGACGGCGAATTTCGATCCGGCCGTGTATCAAAAGAGCCGGACGCCCTGGCGGCCGGAAATCCAGAGCGGGCATTACCGGAAAATGGCCGAAGCAGGCGCTGCCAATATGGTGTTGTTCGACACCGGGGTCGTTCCGATCTCGGTTTACAATGAGAAGGGCATGATCCCCAAGAAGGGTTTCTGGTGGTACGGCTTCTGGCCCGGTGATCAAGAAATCGTTCTCGACGTTTGCAAGGACCTCGGCACCGGGGCCTCGATCTCGGTGTTCGAGCCGGGCTGGATGAAGAATGTCGTCGCCATGGCAAGGGCTGGCATTCTTCCCCGCGGTTCCAAGGTCATTATGTACTTTGCCGATTATGATTGGGCGGGCATGGCGCCACCCATCCCTGAGGCGTTGCAGCTTTATCTTCACATGATCGAAGGGCTCGACCTCAAATGGTCGGTGGGCATGGTCGGCGGCGACGTTATGGACACCCCGCTGGCCCGCATGGCCCTCGAGCGGGGCGGCAATTTTCGTGTCGGTTTAGAGGACTGGTGGAAAGGCCCCAGCAACCTGGAGCAGTTGGAGAGGGCCAAGGAACTCATCAACAAGGTCGGCCGACCCATTGTGACCGGGGCAGATGCCATCAAGTATCTCGACATACCGTTTAAGGCAACGCGGCCGAAAGCGTAGCGGGTAACGGCGTAGTGGAGCGATGGCGTGATGGAATTGTGGCGTGAAGGGGTGTGGTATTTCTGATTTTCCAAATTCTCCAATACTCCGGTACGCCAATAATCTTTACTCCGGTAATCGGGAATAACAGCAACACGGTGGGCGGGATTATATAATTCAATAGGAAGCAAAACAACTCAATAAGGAGCACGCAATCATGGGTACAGAAATGAAAGAACAGGATGCCAAAGGCATCAATCGGCGTAACTTCCTCATGGCAGGTGCGGCCGGGGCAGCAGCGATCGCAGCCACAGGCCTGGGGGTCAACACGGCTTCAGCCGAAACCATCATTCCGAAAGACCCCCTCAAGACCAATGCCACCAAAGGAGGCAAACGCGTCATCATCATAAACGACGCCCTGTTGCAGATCGGCCCGCCCCTGGCACGCAACTTCGCGAAGAAGGGCTACAACCTCGTCATCGCCCAGCCTGCCGAAGGCCTCGTCAAGGAGTGCGAGGGTCACGGCGCAAAGGTCATCGTGGTCCCGGGCATTGAACAGCATGGCCCGAACGATGAGAGACGGCCGGACTCAACCCAGAAGCTGGTCGATGCCGCAATGAAGGAATTCGGCGGTTTCGATTCGGCCTACATCCGGACGGCGCAACACATGCCCGGCGATATCTTCAAAATAACCGCCAAGGATATGCAGCTACTCTACGAGGGCAACTTCCTCGCGGTGGTTTATGCGCTGCAGTCCCTCCTGCCGCCCCTCATGGAGAAGGGCGCCGGCCAGGTTCTCATCCTGACCAGCGCTTCCAGCGAGCAGGCGCTCAGCGACTTTGCCGGCTACTCCGCTATGCGCGCCGCTGCGAACACGTTGATCCA
>JASFIY010000321.1:0-3976 GCA_050122415.1 Desulfobacteraceae bacterium | reverse complement strand
GCGGATCACGCCGAGACTGCGGTTGCCCAGCAGATCGATCTTGACCAGCCCGCCCGCCTCGGCCCCCTCCTTCTCCCACTGGATCACCGGCACCCCCTTGGCGGCCGGCTGCACCGGCACGTAGGCCGCCACCGGCTCGGGGGTGATCACCACCCCGCCGGGGTGCACCGCGATGTGGCGCGGAACCCCGATCAGACGCTGGGCGATGCCGACAATCCGCGGCCACGGCTGGGGAAAGTCGATGCCGCCCAGCTCCGGCAGCCCCTTCAGGCGCTGCAGGAGATCCTCGCCGGCGCCCACCGCCCGCCAGAACCACGGCAGCCGCCGGGACACCCGGCCGATCTCGCCCTCGGCCAGGCCGAACACCCGGGCGGTCTCGCGGATCGCCATGCGCGGTTGAAAGCCGACGTGGCTGCAGACCATGGCGGCGTGCGCGCCGTGGCGGGCGAGCACGTCGGCCAGCACGGCGTCGCGCTCGTCCCAGGCGAAATCGATGTCGATATCCGGCGGGTCCGTGCGGCCGGGGTTCAGAAAGCGCTCGAAATAGAGGTTGTGCCGGATCGGGCAGACGTTGGTGATGCCCAGGCAGTAGGCCACCAGCGAGGCCGCGCCGCTGCCGCGGCCGCAGATCCGCGGGCTGCGGGCGACGATATCGCGCACCACCAGAAAGTAGGCGGCAAACCCCATCCGGGCGATGATCTCCAGCTCGTGCTCCAGCCGCTCCACCACGCTCTCGCAGAGATCCGCCCCGTAGCGGCGACGGGCGCCGGCATACGCGGCCGCGCGCAGCCGCTCACCGGCCGGGCGCCCGCCGCCGCCGTTCCAGGGGGGCAGCAGCAGCCGCCGCGGCGGGCCGCTGAAGGCCAGCCGCTCGGCCAGGGCGTCGCCGGCCCGCAGCGCGTCGGGCCAGGGCGCAAAACGCCGGCGATAGACCTCGGCCGGGGCCAGCCAGGCGTCGGCTGGGGCCGCCGCCCCGGCGGGCAGGCGGTCAAGGGTGGTGTTGCCCGCGATGGCCCGCAGGACCCGGTGCAGGGAATACTCGGCGGGATCCAGAAAGAAACTGCCCGGGGTGGCCACCGTGGGCACCCCCAGGCGGCGGGCGGCCTGCCGCAGCCGCAGGGCCGCGCCGTCGGGGCGGCGCGGCAGGGCGCCATAGACCGCAAGGCCGGCATGGTGCCAGCGGGCGAGCAGCTCCGGGCTGCGGGTCAGCACCACGAGCCCCTCGGCGTGGCGGGTGACGCCGCTTTCCAGGTCGAAGTCCGGGTCGCAGTGGCGGCGGGTGATGAGCCCGCAGAGATTGCGGTAACCCACCGGGTTTTCCACCAGGCAGACCGCCCGCAGGGGGGCGTTGGGGGCGGTCACCTCGGCGCCCACGATGGGCTGCAGACCCTCGGCCTGGCAGCCGTCCAGAAAGGGCCACAGACCGTAAAGGTTGTCGGTGTCCGTGAGCGCCAGACGGCTGTAGCCCAGCTGCCGGGCGGCGGCGCAGACGGCCGCCGGGGCGCAGGTGCCCCACAGCAGGGAATAGTGAGAACGCACCACCAGCGGGGTCATGGCGGCGCCGGTGCAAGGGTCCGCCCCACCCGAATCGCGCCGAAGCCGAAGCGGCCCCGGACGGCGTCGATGGCCGCCACCAGGTCGTGCCGGCGCCGGCGCGTTTCCCGGTCGGCGGCGAACAGCTCCAGCTGCGCCGGGGGCGGGACCAGCCGGTCGCAGACCAGCCGCAGGTGGCGAATGCGCAGCCGCCGGGTCCAGGCGCGCCCCAGGGCCGACGCGGCGGCCGCGAAGAGGAAGCAGTCGTTGGCCGTGGCCGGCCGGGCGGCGGCCTGCCGGGCCACCCGGACCCCGTCGCAGTAGTCCAGCACGATGCCCACCCGCCGGGCGGCCAGCCCCCGACGGCGCAGGGCGGCCCCGGCCCTTTCCACCAGCCGGTAGACGGCCCCCTCCACCACGGCGGCCGCGTTGGTATCGTCGCCGAAAGCGTGGTCCGCCACCACCACCGGCGGCGCCTGCCCCAGCGAACGGACCGGCGAGGGGTCGATCCCGCGCACGGCCGCGCGCAGCCCTTCGCCGCGGCGGCCGAAGACCACCGCCAGCTGGTCCCCGGACAGGCGGGCCACTTCGCCGGCACGGGTCAGGTTGAACTCCCGCAGGCGGGCCGCGTCCTCGGCCGCGATGCCGGGGATCAACCCCAGCGGCAGGGGCGCCAGAAAGGCCTCCTCCTCGCCGGCGCGCACGATGCAGTCGCCGTCCGGCTTGACCACCCGGGTGGCCACCTTGGCCACCAGCTTGCTGGGGGCCACCGACCACACCGGCGCCACCCCCATCTCGCCGCGCACCGCCCGACGGATGCGCGCGGCCACGTCGTGCGGGGCCCCCCAGAGCCGTCCGGTGCCGGTGAGGTCTAGAAAAAGGTGGCCCTGGTGGTCGGTCATCTCCACCCGCGGGGCGTAGGGCCGGGCATGCCGCAGCAGCAGCCGCATGCCCCGCTCGTAGCGATCCGGGTGCGGCGCCAGGACGACGGCCTCCGGGCAGCGGCAAAGCGCCCGGCCAAGGGGCATCCCCTTGCGGACCCCGTTCTGGTATGCCTCCTCGCTCATGTCGTAGACCGCCCCGCGGGCGGCGCCCTGGGGGGCGATCACCACCGGCCGGGCCCGCAGGCGGGCGTCCACCATGCGCTCCACAGCCACGGCAAAATCGGCGACGTTGATGTGGATGATGAACCGCTCGCCAACGTTCATGGGCTCGTCTCCACCGCCAGGCCCCGTTCGCCCAGCAGCCGGATCAACTGCCGGGCGTCGGCCGCGGCCTGGGCCCGGACATGGTTGTTGAAAAAAATCAGCCCCCGGCGGGTGCCCCCGGCCATGGCGCTCATGCGCGCGTCGATCCACTCGGCCAGCTCGGCTGTGCGGTAGCGGTAGTCGAAGCGGCGCCGGGGGTGCCCCGTGCGCCAGCCGGCGGCGTTGCGGCCGTAGAGGCGGGCGTAGAAGAAGGCCGGGTTGGTGACCACATCCAGCTGCGGAAAGCTCGCCGGCAGCCGCGGGCCGTCGACGCTGACCAGGGTGGCCCGGCGGCGCTCCAGTTCGGCCAGGACCCGATCGCAGGCCCAGGAGGGGTGCCGGAATTCCACCGCCAAGGGCAGCCCGTCGAGGCTCTCCAGCAGGTCGGCGAGGTGCCGGCGGCAGGCGGCGGTGCGCGCAACGTCGACGGGCAGCTGGACCAGCACGGCCGCCAGCTGGCCGGCCTGCACCAGCGGGGCCAGGCCATCGCGGTAGGCGGCGGCCTGTTGGCGCCAGCCGCGGGGATCGACCGCGTGGGCCAGGCCGCGGGTCAGCTTGGCGGCGAAGCGAAACCCCGGGGGCGTCTGGCGGCGCTGGCGCTCGAGCGTCTCCGCCCGCGGCAGCTGGTACCCGGTGGCGTTGAGTTCCACCGCCGCAAAGCGCCGGGCATAGAGCGGCAGCATGCGCGCAGCGGGTGTGTCGGGGGGGTAGAACCCGGCTGCGACCCACTCGCTGTGGGCATAACCGCCGGTGCCCACCCGCAGGCGGCAGCCGGCATGCAGGGACGGTGTTGGGGACATCGGAAGGGGGTCTCCATGGGCGCCGCCCGGCCGTCACGGGGAAAAAGGGGTGGCGTGCGGAGCCGGCGGCCTGGGCCGGGACGCGGGCTTCAGAGCCGCGCGACCTCTTCCGGCCCCCGCTGGACGCCGATCACCTTGCCCTGGACGAGGACCGCGTCGAACGGGTAGCACACGGGGGTGTAGGCCGGGTTTGCGGGCTGCAGCTCGATGCACGCCGCCCGGCGCCAAAAGCGCTTGACGGTGGCCTCCTCCTGGTGGATCAGGGCCACCACGATCTCGCCGTTGGCGGCGTACTGGCGCGGCTCGCAGATCACCAGGTCGCCGTCGAGAATGGCGGCATCCTTCATCGAGTCGCCCCGCACGGTGAGCGCGAAGAGGGTCGGCGCGCGAAAGACG
>JASFIY010000320.1:0-3977 GCA_050122415.1 Desulfobacteraceae bacterium | reverse complement strand
CGCTCACCCTCCTGGAGATTCTTGAAAGCCTGCGGAAGTGGGCGGCCGCCAGGCACCGGCCGGCGCCCGACTTGCCACAGTCCTGTTATCGTCTGCGAAGGGCAAAAGTTTACCCCCAAACCCGATCGTTCGCGCAAAGGGCCGCAGCGGCCATCGCCACCTGGGGCCCCGGGGCTCACCCCTGGCGGGTTTTGGGGCAAACGGAGAGCACCGGGCAGGGTGCCCTGCGCGCCACCCGCTCCGTGGTCGATCCGACAAAGATCTTCTCCATTAGCCCCTGGCCGCGGGTTCCCAGAACGATCAGGTCGACCTGGCGGCCGAGGGCGTAACGGGTGATCTGCTCATCGGGCAGCCCTTCGAGCAGCGCGGTTTGGGGGGTACACCAGTTGCAGGCCCCCTCGGGAAGCATCCGCTCCAGGCGTTTCTTCAGGCGCTCGTGCAGGCTTTGGAACAATTCGCCGTCGGCGGCCGCCGGAAGCGTCTGCAGATCCTTGTAAATCGGGGGTTCGATGACGTGTACGAGGTGCAGTTCGGCTTCGAATTCCTGCGCCAGGCTGAGGGCGTTTTCAAAGGCCAGGGCGGCGTCCGGCGAAAAGTCGCACCCCACCAGGATGCGCTTCAACCGGAAGGCGGCCGGGGGGGCGGCTGGCGGCTCGGGCGATGGGCTGTTGACAATCAACAGAGGACAGGGCAGCGTCTGCATCAGCCTTGCGGTCACCGACCCCAGCAGCAGACGTTTGAGTCCGGAACGGCCGTGGGTGGCGGCGATCACAAGATCCACCTTCTTTTCGGCCGCCAGACGGGCGATTTCCTCTGCCGGTTGACCGGCGGCCACCAGGACTTCGGTGGCCACGCCGCTGTCGGCCATCAGGGCTTTCAGCTGTTCACGGGCCGCTTTGACGGCCCGTTCGCGCTGCGCCAGCGGATCGATATAGGCCGCGCCGTATGCCAGGACCGCAGGCTCGCCGTAAACGGCGGCCGCCGGCAGGTCCACCACGTGGCAGCCGTAGAGCGTGCTGCCAAACTCGCGCGCCAGGGCGATGCCGTAGGGCAGGCTGCGGCCGGCAAAGGTCGAGAAATCGGTGGTGCACAGGATGTGCTGAAGGCGGGGTCTCATGGCGAATCCTCCCTTCTTGGGGCGATGCCGCGGGGCGGGGTCGGGGTGCGGGACGGGGGGCGGCGGGCAAGGCGTTTTCCATCGGCACGGGCCTTGCGGCCGGACTGCCGCCGCGTGACCGACATCTTAGTAGAGGCCCCCCGGCGGTGTCAAAGCAATTCTGCCCGCCGGATGCCCCCTGACAGGGACTTCGCGCCGAAAGAAAGACCCTGGTATTTTGGCAATGAATCTGGTAGGTAATAATGAAAGGGGCGGCGCCATGCGAATTCCCACCCAACGAGAATGCTTTCGGCTCATCGCCGAGATGCGGATGCTGGACCACATCGTGGCCCATTCGATCCAGGTCTGCCGGGTTGCCACCCTGCTGGCGGATCAGCTCAACGCCTGCCGGCTGGAGATCAACCGCGAACTGGTGCGGGCATCCGCCCTGCTGCACGACATCACCAAAACCCGCAGCCTGACCACCGGCGAAAACCACGCCGCCACGGGGTGCGAATACGTCTCGCAGCGGGGCTACCCTGAGGTGGGCGAGATCGTCGGCCAGCACGTCCAGTTGAAAGCCGCCCCGTTGGACGCCACGCCCCTCGCAGCGGAGATCGTCAACTACGCCGACAAGCGGGTCTTGCACGACCGCGTGGTGCCGCTGGAGCAGCGCATGCGCTACATTCTGGAGCGCTACGGCTGCAAAACGCAGTTCAGAGAACGCTGGCAGCGGCTCTGGGAGGATTACGAAACCATGGAAACCCGTATTTTCCAGGGCCTCCGGATTGCACCCCGCGATTTGTCCGCGTTTCTGGACGGCGGCGGCCTGGCGGCCGAAATCGCGGCCTATCGCAAAATACTCGCCCGCACGGAACGCCCCCCCGAGAATCTCACCCGCGAGGAGACAGTTTCATGAAAAACGTCAAAGGGTTTTTTTGGGCCCGCAAAGACATCGCCGTTCGGTTTCTCTACACCCTCCTGTTCATGGCGATTCTGGAGGTCGTCAAGCTGCTGGTCCAACTGACGGTGCTCTTCCAGTTTGTCTATCTCTTCATCACCCTGAACCCAAGCCAACCGGCGGCCCGTTTCGCCAACCGTCTGGCCGCCTACCTTTACCGTCTGACGCGCTACATCAGCTTGAACGAACAGCAGCGCCCCTTTCCTTTCCGGGATCTGCCGGATGCCATGGAGCCCCCGGAGGGCGCCCCGCCCGTTTAACCCCCTGCCCGCTGGGCGCCGCAGCCGCAGCCGCCGCTCGGGTCGGCCTGAAACAAGGACGACCCGTCGCCATCAGGAGTCGTAGAAGGTCACCACCGGGTCGCGCAGGATCAGGTCGATGGCACGGTCGGCGGCATCCGCGGCGGCCGGGAAGACCCCTCGCAGACTCCGGATGTGACGCAGGTTGTCGGCGGTGCGCAGGATCAGCATGGCCAGATTCCCCTCCTCGATTTCCGCCAGGGATACCACCTGTTCCCAGGGGTGGCCGTGGGCCCAGGCGCAGATGGCCACCGCCGGCCGAAAAAAGAGCGGGTTGACCCCGAAGCCGTGATCCTGCATCTCCCGGGCGAACGGCCGCAGCCCCCGCTTGACCTTCAGAAAAGCACCCAACAACCCCTTGGGGATCGCCTCCTTGGGGAGCCGGTCATCGACCTCGCGCTCGTTGACAAACGCGGCGATGATCCCCGCCAGAATCGGCGCTTCGTTTTCAGGAAAAAGCGCGTCCCGAAAGCCTTCGGCGATCAGCAGAGGCTGGTCCACCCGCAGCTGGGAGGCCCACAGCCCGTCTGCGGTCAGCCGATCGGCGGCGTCGACGTAGCCGTGGGCCTTGAGAAAGCCCAGATGCCGCAGAAAGGCCTGCCACAAAAGCGCCGTTCCCGTGGGCGCCTGACGCACCCCGCCCTTGCGGCCGCGCGCCTGGGCCTGCTGGTAGGCCCCGAAGGACTTCTGCAGAAGCTCCTCGATCTGCCCGGGGCTGTGGGACAAGAGCAGGTTGAGCACCATCGAGAAGTTGATTTTGATCTGGCTGAGCACCGGCGAAGGTGGTGCGTCGATCAGTTTGGCGATATAGCGCAGGTCCATGAACTTGGTGGGCACGGCCAGGGCGAAGCCGATCTGATCCATTCCACGGCGGCCGGCCCGGCCGGTCATCTGGTGGAACTCGGTGGCCGTCAGGGGCAGAAACTCGGTGCCGTTGAAGCGGTCGGAGTTCAGGAAGGCCACCGTGCGGGCCGGGAAATTGACGCCCGCGGCGACCGTCGAGGTGGCAAAAACGGCGTCCAGGAGGCCTTCCAGCATCAGGGTCTCCACCAGAATTTTCCATGACGGCAACTGGCCGCTGTGATGCGCGGCCACCGCCAGGTGCTCCAGCGCCCCCATCTGGCGGTGGTCCGCCACATGCGGGCTCTGGGCCACCAGGGCGGCGATCCGGCGGCTGAGGCGCGCCTGCCGCTCCGGGCTCCGGATCTGGTTCTGGCGGCAGAGATCAAGCGCGTTGTCGCAGTCGGCGCGCGACTTCAGGAAGAAAATCGCCGGCAGCAGGCGAAACTTGCGCAAGACCTTGAGCAGGTCGCCGAAGGGCGGCAGTCTGCCGGGCGGCGCGAGCCGGGGCGGGTGCTGACTAGCGATAAACTCCCGCACCTTTTTGTGCAGAACAATTTTTTTGGAAGCTCCGGCGGGCACCAGCAGCGGGTAGAGCGTCCCGGAGGGATGCAGCAGCAGCGGGTAAAGCGGCACCGGCCGGCGGTTTTCGACAACCACCCGGCAGGAACGCGAGCGAATGGCACTCAGCCACCCGGCGATCTGATCGGCATTGCCGATGGTGGCCGAGAGCAGCAGCAGCGGGATGCGCAGCGGCAGGTAGATCATCACCTCCTCCCAG
>JASFIY010000319.1:0-3996 GCA_050122415.1 Desulfobacteraceae bacterium | reverse complement strand
GCGCTTTTCCAAGAGGTTATCTGGGCCCCGGGGCCCACCTTCCTGCACCAGGTGCTTCAATCCCCCCACTGGCAGCGCCTGTTGGTGCCCACGGCGGCCGGGCTGCTGGCCGGCATCGTCATTTTCCGCTGGGTGCCCGAAGCGCGGGGCCCCGGAGTGGCGGAGGTGATCGTGGCGGTGACCAGCCGGGAAAGCATCATCCGGCACCGGGTGACCTTCCTGAAAGCGCTGATCACCAGCCTGTTGATCGGCAGCGGCGCCTCGGTCGGACGCGAGGGCCCCATTGCCCAGATCGGCGCCTCGGTGGGCTCCTCCATGGGGCAGCTGCTGCGCTTGGACCCCGATATGCGGCGGGTCTGCCTGGCTTCCGGAGCGGCCGCCGGCATTGCCGCCACCTTCAACGCGCCGATAACCGGCACCCTTTTTGCCCTGGAAATCATCCTGCTGGATATCGAAGTGGCCTACATCAGCCACATCGTTGTCTCCGCAGTGACCGGCGCGGTGCTGTCGCGCATCTTCTGGGGGGAATTCCCCACTTTTCAGTCCGCACCCTTTCAGATGGCGCATTACGGCGAGCTGCTGGCCTATCTGGGCCTGGGCCTGCTCGCGGGGGTGGTCGCCATTGGATTTATCCGGCTGATCACCCTCACCGAAGGGTGCTTCAAAAGCCTGGCGCTGCCCGCCTGGAGCCGGCCGGCGGCGGGGGGCCTGTTGCTGGGGGGAATCGCTCTTTTTTTCCCCCAGGTCATGGGAGTCGGCTATGACATCGTCAACGCGGCGTTGACCGGCGGCCTGGGCTTGAAGCTGGCGGTGATCCTGCTGGCGGCCAAAATGGCCGCCACCGCCTTTTGCACGGGGTCGGGGATGAGCGGCGGCATCTTCGCCCCGTCGCTGGTCTTGGGCGCCACCCTGGGAACGGCTTTCGCCCTGGGCGCCGATCTGATCTGGCCATCGCTGGGCTTGAGCCCGACCCACTATGCCCTCGCCGGCATGGGGGCGATGGTGGCCGGGACCACCCTGGCGCCGATCACCGCCATCCTGACGATCTTTGAACTGACCTACTCCTATGAGATCATTCTGCCCCTGATGGTGACCTGCATCGCCAGCGCCACCGTCGTGCGCATGCTCTTCGGCTATTCGGTTTACGAGATGAGCTTGCTCGGCAAAGGGGTCAACATCGTCCGCGGCCACGACGTCGGGATTCTGCGGGGACTCCGGGTTCGTGACTTCATGGAGCGCGAGTTCGAATACGTAGCCAACACCACCCCCCTGATGGCGGTCGTGGCGCGCCTCACGCAATCGCCCTATCCGCACTTCGTGGTACTCGACCCGAAGGGCCAAATGGTCGGTGTGCTCTCGCTGCGCGACCTGCAGGGAGCCCTGGAGCGGCTCGAGGCGCTCAAAGGCCTGGTGATCGCCGCCGATCTCATGACCACCGAGGTCCTCACCCTGACCACCCGGGACAATCTGGAGAAGGCTCTCCACATTTTTGAAAAGCACCGGATCTCCTTCATCCCGGTCACCGACCCGTTCAACCCCCGGTTGGTGCGCGGCATTTTGAAAAAGGACGCCCTGCTCCAGGCTTACACCCAAAAAGTCCTCAAAGATCGCCTGCTGTCCTCGCCGGTGCGCTGAACCAATTCCTTGAAAGTTTCATCCAAAAACCCAACTTCCCCTTGCAATTTCAACGATCATCGACGAGGATCCGTCCACCGTCCCTCCCGACAGGGACGCGGGTTGCGGTATGGCGTTCGGGCGCTCTCCGCGCCATCACGTCCTTCTCATGCCATTTAGCAGGGAGCGGACATTGCGCCCCAGAACCTTATGATTGTAGCCGCCTTCGAGCACCGCAAAACACCCTCCGCCGTGCCACAGGGCCGCTTCGGCCGCCATGCGGCCGATCTGCTCGTAGTCTTCCGTTGCCAAAAGTCTTCCCCAGTCCTCGAGATGATGGTCGAAGCCCGCTGAGATGCCGATGATATCGCAGGGCGTCTCGGCAAGGCGCCTTTCCACGGCGCGCAGGTAGTCCGCGCGGTTTCGGGCGCAAGGGTTTTCAATCGTCACCCAGCTTTGCTTTTCAAGGATATTCACCGTGCCGTCACCGAAGTGGAGATCGATATCCAGCACAAGGGCGCTGCCGATTTTGTTTTGATCCCGCAGGTGCCGGAGCGCGATGGCGATGTTATTGAAATGGCAAAACCCCCAGGCCGAATCTGCCGAGGCGTGGTGGCCCGGTGGGCGCACCAGCGCCATACAGGGTTCGCTCAGACCGATTTCGGCCGCCTGAATCGTTGCCCCGGCCGCCAGCGAGGCAATTTCGTAAAGGCCTTCCCGGCGGACATCCCCGATGTGGGCCTCGGTGTGGACGGCGGTTATTTGCCCTTCGGAGGCTGCCTCAGCCGGAACGAACTGCACATCACCCGCGATCACCCGCACAATGGACTCCATCCGTCCCGCCTCGGCGGCCGGGTCGCTGTCGTAGATCTCATAAAAAGCATTGTCAAAGATCACCTTGATCATCTTGGCCTCCAAAAAGTGTGCGACCGATTCCTTTTGTGGTATAGAAATTAAAAAAACTGATGAAGCAAACGTGATGACGTGGTAAAAAGTCAAAATCAGACGGCCCGCTTGCCTTGAAACCGAAGACGAAACACGCGAGCCAAGCGGCCTTTTGCGATCACCTGTCGGAGCCCGTAATGCCGAATGCTCGCGCGCACGGCCCGGCCCGGGCAAAATGGATCTGTTTGCGGCGCACATCTGAACGTCGCGATTCAGCGGCTGGAAGACGATCGACGGAGACCATCATGACCATTGGGCGGAGCATGTTTCTCGTATGGCTTGCCTTCGGCGGGCTGCTGCTTGGCGGCTGCGCCACCCTTCAGGACCGCGAACCCATTCAGGTCATCATTGCGGGCGTTGAACCGCTTCAAGGCGAGGGGTTGGAGCTGCGCATGCTGATCAAGCTGCGGGTTCAAAACCCCAATGATTTTCCGCTGGACTTCAACGGTGCTTCAGTCCAGATGGACGTGCAAGGCAAGCGCTTCGCCACTGGCGTCAGCGACGCCGGCGGCAGCGTGCCGCGCTTCGGCGATACGATCGTTGAGGTCCCGATGAGCATTTCGGTTTTCGGCATAGCGCGCCAGGCCTTCGGTATCATGACCAAACCATACCGAGGAAATATTTCCTATGAGATGACCGGGAAACTCGCCGGCCCCGGATTCAACAGCATGCATTTCACCTCCAAGGGGGAGTTGACCCTGCCTGCGGAAATCTTCGAAAGCGGCCCTTGAGCCGCTAGCCAACGCCTTCACGCCGAGCCTTATCTGATTTTTCTTCATTCTGGCAGATTTTTCAGGGTCCCGGCAATCAATAATTCCACAACATGGCGCCGGATTTGGGAAACCGTTCCGGGCACGGCCTGGACTGCCGGCTGCCCCCCCCCGGGCGCTTGAGACCACAGCCAATCAGAACCTACCCGGTGCTTACCCCGCCAAGAACCGCGGCGCAACCGGAGGCATCGGTGCCCAGCCCCAATCTTAGACTTGCTGCAGGCGCTTGATGGCGCAGAATTCCCCGCACATGGTACACACGTCCTGCCCGCCGATGGCGCTGGCCTCGCGGTAGGCCCTGGCCTTGGCCGGGTGAATGGCAAGCGCGATCTGTTCCTCCCAGTCCAGTGCCTTCCTGGCCCGGGACATGGCCCGGTCCCGTTCCCAGGCGGCGGGCAGGCCCTTGGCCAGGTCGGCGGCGTGGGCCGCGATGCGCGAAGCGATCACCCCTTCGACCACATCCGCCGCCGTCGGCAGCCGCAGATGCTCGGCAGGCGTGACGTAGCAGAGGAAATCGGCCCCGTTCATGGCCGCAACGGCGCCGCCGATGGCCCCGGCGATGTGGTCGTAGCCGGCGGCGATATCGGTCACCAGCGGACCGAGGATATAAAACGGCGCCCCGGCGCAGAGCGTTTTTTCAAGCCGCATCTGGTCGGCCACCTGATTC
>JASFIY010000318.1:0-3996 GCA_050122415.1 Desulfobacteraceae bacterium | reverse complement strand
CCGGGTCCAGGTAGCGCGAGGCGCCGCTGCTGCCAAGCGGCACGATGTCTCCGCCCCAGGGCCAGCCCTGCTCCCGGAAGATCCCCTGGAAGGTGGCGTTGAGGGCGCGGCTGGCGTTTTCGGCGCCGGAGTTTTCGAGAAACCAGCGCCGCGGGGCGAAGGCCCCCGGGTGCTCCAGCGCCGCCCGCAGGGCCCCGGCCAGCGCGGCATCGGGCACCATCCGGCCGGTGGCCGGGTTGAAGATCGCCGGGTCCATGCCGGCCATGGCGCTGACGGCCAGGCAGGGGAGGTCCGCGCGGAAATACTCGTAGACGCTGCGGCAGCCGTTCTCGTGGAGCGACACCTGAACGCCCACCCGCGCCCTTTGCAGGGCGGCGGGCACCTCGCGGCGCAGCAGGTTGGTCTGCAGCGCGACCCGCTCCGCCAGGCCGGCCGCCCGGATGGCCGCCGCCGCGCGTCGGACGTTGGCCTCGCTGCCGCGGCCGATGAAAAGCGCCGTCACGTCCCGCAGCTCCGGCTGCTGCAGCACGTTCAACAGAAAGGCGTGGCGCTTGCGGGGCATCTCGTCGAAGCTGGCGTTGAAGACCAGGTCGAAAGCGGGGGCCGCGGGCGCCGGGTCAAGGGGCGGGTCGTCCAAAAAGTCCCCGTGACACAGCGGGGTGGTCCGGATGCCGGCCTGGCCTTCCATAAAGGCGCGGTCTTCGGGGCCCCCGAGACCGAAGAGACAGGGCGCCGCATCGGCGGCGAAGACCCGCAGCCAGGTGTGGCGGAAGACCACCCCCCAGGGCGGCTCGACGTAGAGCAGGTATTGCCTGGAAAGCGTTTCCAGCAACCCCGGGTGCATAAAAAGGTAGGGCAGGGAGAAGATCCGCAGGATGCCCTTGGCCGCCGGCGGTCGGGGTTTTTTGAGGACCTGCAGGAAGTGCCGCAGCTTGTAACGCTTCTGGGCCTTTTTGGCCAGCTT
This sequence comes from Desulfobacteraceae bacterium, assembly GCA_050122415.1. GTDB lineage: Bacteria > Desulfobacterota > Desulfobacteria > Desulfobacterales > JAABRJ01 > JAABRJ01. Next base: position 3,032 of record JASFIY010000318.1, on the reverse strand, counting down.
GGCCGCCGCCCGGCGGGCTTCGCGGGCCGCCAGGGCGCGGATCTCGGGGTGCGCCGGCATCTCGCGCTGGACTTGGAGGAGCCGGCGCCACTGGCCGCGAAAGGGCAGCAGGGCGAGAAACAGGCGCGCCTCGCGGCCCGCGGCGCCTGCCGGGTCGCCGGCGGCCTGCCGCTCGAACCAGGCCCGCCGCCGCTCCAGCGCCGCGTAGGGCCAATCCAGCCCGCGGGCGGCCTCCAGGTAAGGGCGCTGCCAGACCAGCAGCAGGTAGAGCGCCTCCCAGAGCCGGCCGCGCAGCGCGCCAAAGCCCCCGCCGCCGGGTTTGCCCAAGAGCCGGCCGCGGTCCACGCCCTCGAAGAAGCGGTCCAGGATTTCCAGCGCAGCCCCGGGATCGCCGTCGGTGGAAAAGGAAGTCATGGTGGAAGCGCCTTGCTGCTGGGATGGACAAAATCGCGAGAATCGCCCTTAACGGACGGTTTTCAGTCTGGCACACCCCGGGGCCCTTGTCCATCCCCGAATCAGGGCCGGCCGCGGCCGCCAAACGGGAAATCCCTTGACTTGCGCGGGGGGATATCCCTATAGTCGCGCCGTGCGAAACCGGCCATCGATCACACCAAACGGGACGGCGGCACAAATGTTATCCCAATCTTTATAGAAGGTTACCCCGGCGGCAAGACTGAAATCCAGGAAGCGGGATTGTGCATGGGGGCCTACGGCGGCCCCGCTGAAAATGGGTAAAAATTCCATCTACAAAATCCTGATGTACTCCCACGACACCTACGGGCTGGGGCACATCCGCCGCACCATGGCCATCGCCTCCCACCTGCGCAGCCCGCAGGTCAACATCCTGATCCTGACCGGCTCGCCCATCGTCGGCCGCTTCGCCTTCCCGGAGTATATCGACTTCGTCCGCATCCCGGGCATGATCAAGAAGACCAACGAGGAATACCAGCCGCTTTCCATCAAAATCAACCCGCGCCACGCCCTGGCGATCCGCAAGAACATCATCACGGCCACCGCCAAGACCTTCCAGCCGCACCTCTTCATCGTCGACAAGGAGCCCCTGGGGCTCAAAAAGGAGGTCCTGCCCACCCTCCAGTGGCTGCGCCGCTGCATGCCCCAGACCCGCACGATTCTCGGCCTGCGCGACATCATGGACGAGGCCGCGGCCGTCCGCAAGGACTGGACCCGCAAGGGGGTCTACGACCAGCTGGAAACCCTCTACAGCGAGATCTGGGTGTACGGCCTGCGCGAATTCTACGACCCCATCGCCGAATACGGCCTGTCGGAGTCGATCAGCCGCAAGATGCGGTTCACCGGCTACATCCCCCGGCGGGTGCCGTCCCGCGAGGCGGTCTGCAGCATCCGCAAGAAGCACGGCCTCCGGCCCGGGGAGAAGCTGGTGGTGGTCACCACCGGCGGCGGCGGCGACGGCTACCGCGTGCTGGACACCTATCTGGGCATGCTGGAGGGGCTGGCGCCGGGCCAGCCGGACTTCAAAAGCGTGCTGATCACCGGCCCTTTCTTGCCCAGGGCCCAGAAGGAGGAGATCTTCCAGCGCGCCCGCCGGATGGGCGTCCGCTGCTGGCAGTTCTACCGCCGCATGGAGGAGATCATCGCCGGCGCCGACCTGGTGATCTGCATGGGGGGCTACAACACGGCCTGCGAAATTCTCTCCCTGGGGACCGTCTCGCTCATCGTTCCGCGCGAGACCCCGCGGCGCGAGCAGCTCATCCGGGCCGAGGTGCTCAAGCGCCAGCAGCTGGTGGACTACATTCCCTGGTACGACTGCACCCCGGCCCAACTGGGCGCCAAGGTGGCGGCGCTCCTGGCCCACCCCGATCCCTACCAGGCCGCCATGGCCCGCTTTCAGCTGACCGCCTTCGACAGCATGCGCCAGCGGCTGGCGGCTTTCCGGGACGCCCCTCATGGCTGAAGCGCCCGCACCGGTTCTGGGGATGATCCTGAAAGGCTTCCCGCGCATCTCGGAAACCTTCATCTCCAACGAGATCCTCCTGCTGGAGGACCTCGGCTTCAAGGTCCACCTGTTTTCCATGCGCCAGCCGCGGGAGTCGTTCCGCCACGAGAGCGTGGGCCGCATCCGGGCGGCGCTGGACTACCTGCCCGAAACCCTGCTGGCACCCCTGCCGCGTCTGCTCTACCACGCCGGGCGGCTGGCCGCCCGCCGCCCGGCCGCCATGCGGCGGGCCCTGGCCACCGCCCTGCGCCGCTTTCTGCGCACCCGCCGGTCGGCGACCCTCAAACACCTGCTGCAGGCCGGCTACCTGGTGGACCGCCTGCTGCCGAAAAGCGGCGTCACCCACCTGCACGCCCATTTCGCCCACTCGCCGGCCTCGGTGGCGCTCTTCGCCAGCCGCCTGAGCGGGCTGCCGTTCAGCTTCACCGCCCACGCCAAGGACATCTACACCTCCGATCCCCGCCAGCTCCGCGAAAAGATCGCCCTGGCGCGCTTCGTGGTCACCTGCACGGGCTACAATCGCCGCCACCTCCTGCGGCTCTCCGACGGCCGCACGCCGATCCACCGCATCTACCACGGGATCGACACGCGCCTGTTCGCCAGCGAAGCCCAGGAAGTCGGGGCCGGGCCGCCCGCCGCGCCCTACCGCCTGCTGACCGTGGCGCGCCTGACCGCCAAAAAGGGCCTGCCCACGGTTTACCGCGCCCTGCGGCGCCTGCGGGACCAGGGCCTGCGCCTGCGCCACACCCTGATCGGCGACGGCGAGGAGCGCGCTGCGATCCTGGCCCTGATCCGCCGGCTGGGGCTGGGCGCCGACACCGAACTCCTGGGCACCCTGCCCCACGAGGCGGTCCTGGCCCACTACCGCCGCGCCGACCTGCTGGTGCTGGGCTGCGAGGTGGCCCCCAACGGCGACCGCGACGGGATCCCCAACGTCCTGCTGGAGGCCATGGCCATGGCGGTCCCGGTGGTGGCCACCCGGGTCTCGGCCATCCCCGAGCTGGTGCGCCACGGACAGAGCGGGCTGCTGGTGCCGCCGGGGGACCCGGCGGCCCTG
>JASFIY010000317.1:0-4003 GCA_050122415.1 Desulfobacteraceae bacterium | reverse complement strand
GCCCGATCATTTGCTGGTGGCCTATTGCGGGGTGCCCCACGAATCCCAGGATGTCAACGGCCGCTGGGTGCGGCAGTTCCTGGCCGGTGAGAAGCGCGCCTCTTGGGAGGAGATCGCCGCCTTGACGCGCCGCTTCGCCGCCGCCCTGTGGGCCGGCGATTTCCGGGCCGCGGCGGATGTCATGAACCGTGAAACGGCCGTGCGGCGCGAGCTGACCCCGGCGGTTCTGGACGCCACCGGTGAAAAACTGGTGGCCGCAGCCATCGACGCCCGCTGCGGCGCGCGCTTTACCGGCGCCGGCGGCGGCGGCTGCCTCTGGGCCATGGGCCCGCGGGCGGCCATCAAGCGGCTGACGCCGGTGTGGCAAAAAATTCTGGATGGGGTCGCCGATGCCAGGCTGCTGGCGCCCCGCATCGACACCCGCGGGGTGGCGGTGGAAGCCATGCAACGGGACGCCGGCGGCGGTGAGTCGACCTCCGGCGGCTGAGGGCTGCGGGAAAAAGTAATTCCGCAACCTTGCGTGTCTCTTGGCCCGTCAGCGGTGCTACATCCGCCGACCCCTATCCCGATAGTCGTCGGCGAATATGCCTGGGTGATAAACCAAAATCTGGCGCCATCTTGCGAGGTTGTTTTTTACCGCGACCCAGAGGACCCACCCGGCGGCGCGGGGCCCTTCGTTAAAACCTTATCAACGCCCAAGGAAGGTATCATGTATTTTCAGGATGTCATTTTCGCACTTCAGAAATTCTGGGCCCGCAAGGGCTGCGTCCTGGCGCAACCCTACGACATGGAAGTCGGCGCCGGGACCTTTCACCCCACAACGCTCCTCAAGGCCCTGGGCCCGGAGCCCTGGAACGTCGCCTATGTCCAGCCCTCACGGCGGCCCACCGACGGCCGCTATGGTGAAAACCCCAACCGGCTGCAGCACTACTACCAGTACCAGGTCATCCTGAAACCCTCCCCGACGGATGTCCAGCAGCTTTACCTGGAAAGCCTCAAGGTGTTGGGAGTCGAGCCCCTGGAGCACGACATCCGCTTCGTGGAGGATGACTGGGAATCCCCGACCCTGGGCGCCTCCGGCCTGGGATGGGAGGTTTGGCTGGACGGCATGGAAGTCACCCAGTTCACCTATTTTCAGCAAGCCGGCAGCATCGAGCTCCACCCGGTGTCGGTGGAGCTGACCTACGGTCTCGAGCGCATCGCCATGTACCTGCAGGGCATCGACAACGTCTATGACCTGCGCTGGAACGAGTCCGTTTCCTACGGGGACGTCCACCACCAGCAGGAAGTCGAGCAGTCGGGCTATAACTTCGAAGTTGCGGATGTGGCCCTTTTGCTGGAGCTCTTCAACCGCTACGAGGCCGAATCCCAGCGGGTGATGGCCGCCGGGCTGGTCCTGCCGGCCTATGAATACTGCCTCAAGTGCTCCCACACCTTCAACCTGCTGGACGCCCGCGGCGCCATCAGCGTGACCGAGCGCACGGGCTACATCGGCCGGATTCGGAACCTGGCCCGGGCCTGCGCCGAGGGCTATCTCAAGCAGCGGGAGGCCATGGGGTTTCCCCTGATCAAAAGCGCGGGCTGAAGTGCCGGCACCGCCGGACCGCTGAAAATTCCAGTTTGCGGTAAAGCCGCACAAGAGGAAAACAGAGATGAACCATCCCTTATTGTTTGAAATTGGAACCGAGGAGATTCCCGCGGGCTACATCGAGCCGGCCCTGGCGGCCCTTTCGCGGGTTCTGCAGGAAAAGCTCGCCGCGGCGCGCATCGACCATGGCGAGGCCCGGGTCTACGGCACCCCGCGGCGGCTGGCGATCCTGATGGAGGCCGTGGCCGACCGCCAGAAGCCGTTGACCACCGAGGTCACCGGACCGCCCGCCACCGTCGGCTTCGACCCCCAGGGCAAGCCCACCGTCGCGGCCCGCAAGTTCGCCGAGAAGGTCGGGATCTCCGTCAAGAAGATCAAGGTCGTCGAGACCCCCAAGGGCGCCTATCTGGCGGCGCGCAAAACCGAGCGCGGCCTGGCGACCCTGACCCTGCTCAAGACCATCCTGCCCGAGGTGGCTGTCGCGCTGCCGTTTCCCAAAACCATGCGCTGGTCGGATTACCGCACGGCCTTTGCGCGGCCCGTGCACTCGCTGCTGGCGCTGCTGGGGAGTCGGGTGGTGGGTTTTTTCCTGGAGGATATCAAAAGCGGCGCCCACACCTGGGGACACCCCTTCCTGAAGCCCGGTCGGATCAAGATCTCCCACCCCTCGGAATACCTCCCGCGACTGGAGGCGGCCTGGGTGCTGGCCGACATCGCCAAGCGCCGCAGCCGGGTCAAGGCCGAAATCGAAGCCCTGGCCGCCGAACTGGGGGGCCGCATCCTGCCCGACGAGGAACTGCTCACCACCGTGACCCACCTGATCGAGTACCCGGCGCCGGTTGCCGGCCGGTTCGACACCAAATTTCTCCAGCTGCCCGACGAGGTGCTGATCACCTCCATGCGCGAGCACCAGAAATACTTCGCCGTAACAGACTTCAACGGCGCCCTGATGCCCTATTTCATCGCCGTCAACAACACCGCCGCCAAGGACCCCGCCCTGGTGGCGCGCGGCCACCAGCGGGTGCTGCGGGCGCGTCTGGAAGACGCCATGTTCTTTTATCGCAGCGATCTGAAGTCCTCCATGGAGGACTGGGTCGCCAAGTTGCGGGGCGTCCTGTTCCAGGCCAAGTTGGGCTCGATGCACGCCAAGGCCCTGCGGGTGCAAGCCTTGGCCGAGACCGTCGCCGGCTGGGTGGATGCCGGCGGCACCCTCCGGGCGGAGGCTTCCCGCGCCGCCCTGCTGTGCAAGGCCGACCTGGTCAGCCAGATGGTGGGGGAGTTTCCGAAACTCCAAGGGGTCATGGGGCGGGTCTATGCCGCCGCTGCCGGGGAGCCCGAGGCCGTTGCCGTCGCCATCCAGGAGCATTACCGGCCCACCGCCTCGGGCGGCGCCCTGCCGCGGACCCAAACCGGTGCGGTGGTCAGCATCGCCGACAAGATGGATTCCATCTGCGGCTGCTTCCGGGTGGGGCTGGTGCCCACGGGCGGGTCGGACCCCTACGCGCTGCGCCGCCAGGGAATCGGGATCGTCCAGATCATGCGCGACCAGGGTCTGCGCTTTCCCCTGGGCAAGCTGATCGCGGCCGCTCTGGCTGGCTACGAGGGAATCGGAGACGCGCCCCCGGCCCAGACCGCTGAGCAGGTTTTCGCCTTTCTGCGCAACCGCATGGCCCACCTGCTGACCGAGGAGGGGCTTTCCAAGGACGTCGTCGCGGCGGTGGTGGCGGCCTCGGCGGACGACGTGCCCGACGTCTGGGAGCGCGCCCGCGCCCTGGAGGCCCTCCGGGCCGCACCGGACTTCGAGCCCCTGGCGATCGCCTTCAAGCGGGTGGTCAACATCATGAAAAAGGCGGGTGTCGCCGCGGCGCCGGCCGATGCCGGCGCCGTTTCCCCCGCCCGCTTCGAGGATCCCTGCGAAGGCGATCTCCTGCAGGCCTACCAGAGGGTCGCGGCCGAGGTGGCGCGCCACCAGGCCGACCGGCGCCCGGATCTGGCCCTGCGGGCGATCGCCACCTTGCGGGGTGCGGTGGATGCCTTTTTTGACGGCGTCATGGTGATGGCCGAGGATCCCGCGGTGCGCGACAATCGCTTCGCCCTGCTGGCCCTGGTGGCCGGCCTGTTCGAAAATATCGCCGATTTTTCAAAAATTTCAACCTGACAGCCGGCCCCGTTGCGGCTTCGGGTGAGTAGGGAGGATTGGATGGCCTTTGATCCCCAAAAGGATAAGATCATCAAGAAGTGGCATTGCCCGGAAACCGGCCTGATGGTTTCCATCAACCAGTACGACCGGGGGGAGCCCAAGGTGCAGATCGGCCCCCGGATGCTGAAGAAGAAAGACGGCACCGACCGGGCGCCGGCCAAGGCCGGCCGCCTGAGCATGGAGGACGTCCTGTGGCTCTATGAGAACATCGACGA
>JASFIY010000316.1:0-4016 GCA_050122415.1 Desulfobacteraceae bacterium | reverse complement strand
CCATGAGGTCCCGGTAGGCCAGCACCTCGGCCCGGATGAAGCCCTTCTTGATGTCCGAGTGGATCACATCCGCGGCGTCCAGGGCGGCTGTGCCGCGCCGCACGGTCCACGCCCGGACCTCATCCTCACCCACGGTGAAAAAAGAAATCAGCCCCAGCAGATCGTACGACTTTTTGATCACCCGATCCATGGCCGACTCGGCGATGGCGAACTCCGCCAGGAACTCGGCGGCCTCCTCGGCCGACATCTGGACCAGCTCGTGCTCCAGCTTGGCGCGCATCACCATGCCGTTTTCCCGCGTTTCCGGCCCCACCGCGGGCGGGAACGCGTCGTCGTCGTCCTCGTTGTTGAACAGCACCAGCATCGGCTTGGCCGACAGGAAGGCGAAGCCCCGCAGCTGGGGGGCCGCGGCCAGGGCCGGCGCGGACCGCAGGGGCGACTCTTTTTCCAGCCCATCGCGGCAGGCCCTGAGCAGCGCCAGCTCCTCGGGATCCGGCTTCCTGCCGCGCTTCTGGTCGAGTTCCAGCCGCTCCAGGCGCTTTTCCACCACCACCAGATCGGCCAGGATCAGCTCCTGGTCCAGGGCCGCGAGGTCCGCCGCCGGCCGGGGGGCCTCGAAACCGTAGCCGCTGAAATTGCGCACCACGTGAATCAGGGCGTCGCAGTCGCGGGTCTGCTGCCAGGGCTGCTGCTCCCTGCCGCCGCCCTCGCGGGCGACCCCCTGGAGACCCGGCAGGAAATAGGCCACCGTGGCGTAAATGGTCTTGCGCGGGGTGTAGAGCCGGCTGAGAATGTCGATCCGGTCATCGGGCACCCGGATGGTTCCGATGCGGCTCTCCGCCTTGTGGGCGCCTTCGGCCAGATTGCCGGTCAGGGCCTCGAAAACGGTCGTCTTGCCCGCCCGGGCGAGACCGATGATGCCGAGTTTCATGGGTTGGGTCCTCCTGCCGAAGGCCGTGGCGGCGCCCGGTGCATTGGCGGCGCCATCCGAAATCAAGGGCCTCGGCAAAAAAGAGTTCTCCAGCTTGGGGAATCGTCATCGCCGCGGCCGCAAGCGATGCTATAGCACAGGCCGCCGCAGGATCAAAAGGGGCTCCCGGGGCCGCCCGCCCGCCGCGGAGGCGCTTGAAGCGCCGTCGGAGATCCTGTATAGTCTGGCAGCACCCGACCTTCGGCGCCCCCCCGACGCTCCAGCGGACCTACAGCGGCGGGGTGATTCCGGGGGCGCCCACGCACCTCATCATGGAAAGGAGGCGCAGCATGCCAGATTTTAAAAAGATACTCTTCCCGGTGGATCTTTCCGAGACCTCGCCGCAGCTGGTTTCCTGCGTGACCATGATGGCCGGGAAGTTCGGCGCCCAGATCCACCTGCTCTTCGTGGCCCGCGTGTTTGAATATTTCACCAGCATTTACGTGCCCCACCCCACGGTGGACCGCTTCGAGCGGGACGTGGTGGAGGGCGCCACCCAGCGGCTGGAGGAGTTTCGTCAGGAGTTTTTCAAGGATTACCCCGACACGCGCGCCCATGTGGTCTCCGGCGACATCTGCGATCAGATCCTGAACTACGCCCAGGCTGAAAAGATCGACCTGATCATCATGGGGACCCACGGCCGCAAGGGCATCGACAAGATCGTCTTCGGATCGGTGGCCGAGCGCATCAGCAAAAGCGCGACCATCCCGGTCCTGCTGGTCAAGCCGTTTAAAACCGCCCAAGAGGAATAACCGCCGGGGCGCAGACGGCCGCCGCGGCTCGCCAAGGGCGATGGCGGAGGTAAAAATTTTTTACACACCCATTCGACGCCCGCCGCCGCTAGGCGGCGGCAGCCCGTCGCCAGAGGTGAAGTTCAATGCCCCCGATCATTTCCATTGTCGGCAAGTCCGACTGCGGCAAGACCACCCTGATTGAACGCCTGATTCCCGAGCTCAAGCGCCGCGGCTACCGGATCGGCACCATCAAACACTCCGCCCACGGCTTCGACATCGACCGCCAGGGAAAGGACAGCTGGCGCCACCGTCAGGCCGGCGCCGACGCCGTGATGGTCACCTCGGCCGAGGGCCTTTCGCTGGTCAAGCGGCTGCAGTCCCAGGCGCTGGAGGATCTCCTGCCGTACTTCGCGGACGTGGATCTGGTCATCGCCGAGGGCTACAAACACGCGGACAAGCCCAAAATCGAGGTTTACCGCGCCGAAAGCAACCAAAGCCCCCTCGACATCCAGGACGGCAGCCGCATCGCCATGGTGACCGACGCCCCCGTGACGGTGGCCGCACCCGTTTACCGCTTCGAACAGGTCAAGGCGCTGGCCGATCTGATCGAGGCGCGCTTCCTGTGACCCCCGAGGATCTCACCCGCCTGGAGACCTGGTTCGACGCCTTTGTTCAGGGCTTCTACCGCCAGGATCCGCTCTACGACCGCCCCCTGCACTTGAAATACCACCACAGCCGCCGGGTCCGCGACGACATCCGCATGCTGGGCGGGCGCCTGGGCCTGCCGGAGCTCCGGCTGCGCCTGGCCCAGGCCGCGGCCCTGATGCACGACGTCGGCCGCTTTCCCCAATATGCCCGCTACGGCACGTTTCTGGACCGGGCTTCGGTCAACCATGCCCACCTGAGCCTGCGCACGATGGCGGCCCAGCGCGTCCTGCACGCCCTGCCGCGGGACGAAAGGCGGCTGATCACCCGGGCCGTGGCCTTTCACAACGCCGCCCGCCTGCCGGACGAGCCGCCGGGATTCGGGCGCCTGCTGATGCGCCTGCTGCGCGACGCCGACAAGCTGGACATCTGGAAAGTGGTCACCGACTACTACGACCGCCGGCGGGAGGCGCCCGACCCGGTGATCGAACTGGGGCTGCCGGACCCGCCAACCTGCTCGCCGGCGGCGATCAAGAGCCTTGCGGCCGGCCGGATGGTGGACCTGGCAGACCTGCGCTGCCTCAACGACTTCAAGCTGCTTCAGCTCGGCTGGGTGTTCGACCTGAACTTCCAGCCCGCCTTCCAGGCCCTGCAGGCGCGCGGCTACATTCAAAAAATCACGGCATCCCTGCCGCCGGCAAACGGGCTTGGCGCCGCCCTGGAACGGGTCCGGCGCCACGTTGCCGCAGGCTGCGCGGTTCCTGGCGGCACCCCGGGGGGCTGAGCGCCTCGGAGAAAAAGGGCGCGGGGTGCGGCAGGCAACCAGGCGCGATCAGCGGCCGGGGGTGCCGTCCAGCAGCAGCGCTCCCAGGGCTTGCATGTCATTCACATGGAAATCGGCGGCCAGATCGCGGTTCCGGTAGGCCACCAGCGGAATGCCGGCCGCGGCGGCCGCCTGCCGGTCGACTTCCGAATCCCCCACGTAGATCATCTCCCACGGCGAGACTTCGAAGAAGTCGAGAATTTTCAGCAGCGGCTCGGGGTCCGGCTTGGGACGGCGCACATCGGCGGCGCTGACCACGAGGTCGAAGTAGCCCTCCAGCCCGTGATCCGTCATCACGCGCGACATGGTGTCGGTGCGGTTGGTGGCAACGGCGGTCTTGAAGCGCCGCCTGAGATTCTGCAGCAGGGGCTTGAGGTAGGGCGCCATGCGCATGATGGGGATGAACTGCTCGTAGTTTATCCTCATCCGGCAGGCGTGGGCCTGAGCCCGCTCGGCCGGGTCGGGAAACAGGTGGGCGATGGAATCCTGAACCGCGTGCATGTGGGTGTAGGCAAACTGGGCCGGGGTCATCTCGGGTTTGCCCATGCGCCGCATGATGTCGTTGTAGAAGGCACGGTTGGCCTCGGCGGAGTCGAACATCACCCCGTCGCAGTCAAAGGCGACGACCCGGATCTCAAGACTGGGTTTTAGGCGACCGCTCATACAAGTTCCCAAAAACGCTGATTTTGATCTCGGGCCGGATCCGGCTGTCGGTTTTGACCAGCACGACATCATGGTAACGGCCCTTGTCGGCCTTGAGGTTCTCCACAGTCACCAAGTACACCGGCCGCCCGGACTCGGTGACCTGCTGCAGGCCGCAGCGGATGTGATCCCCCTTCTGGGG
>JASFIY010000315.1:0-4018 GCA_050122415.1 Desulfobacteraceae bacterium | reverse complement strand
CACGAACCAGGCGTCGTAAAGGTTGTTGGTGGTGCCGGTTTTGCCCGCCACGGGCCGCCCCAGGCCCGCCACCCGCTGGCCGGTGCCGCTTTTGACCACGCTCTCCAGCAGGCTGGTCATGATGTAAGCGGTGCTCTGATCGATGACCTTGGCCTTCAGCGGCCGGTTTTCTTCCAGGACGTTGCCGTCGCGATCGAGGATTTTGGTGATGAAGATCGGGTCCAGCCGGTAGCCCAGATTGGCAAAAACCGAGTAGGCGTTGACGATCTCCAGCAGCGACACCCCCGAGGAGCCCAGGGCCAGGGAGAGATCGCGGCTGAGTGGCGATTCGATTCCCAGCTTGCGGGCGTAGGCGATCGCGTAGTCGATCCCGATGTCCTGGAGAATCTTGACGGTCACCACGTTGCGGGATTTGGCCAGGGCCTCCCGCAGAAGGGTGGGGCCGTGGAATTTTTCGCCGTAATTTTTGGGCTTCCAGGTGAAATCCCGCTGGGCGTCCTGATAAACGATCGGGGAGTCGATCAGCACCGTCGCCGGGGTATAGCCCTTGTCGATGGCCGCGGCGTAGATCACCGGCTTGAAGGCCGAACCGGGCTGCCGGCGGGATTGAATCGCCCGGTTGAACTGGCTTTCGAAGAAATCCCGGCCGCCGATCATGGCCTTGACCTGGCCGGTTTCGGCCTCGATACACAACAGCGCCGCTTGGGCCTCGGGGATCTGCTCCAGGTCAAGGGGCCAGAGGCCGTCCCGGCCGCGGGGTGCCCCCGGTTTGACCCAGATGACGTCCCCCACCGCCAGGGCCTGGCCCGGCCGCTTGATCCGGTCGGCGTACCATGGCACCTCGGGGTTGGGCTTGCGCGCCCAGGCCATATTCTCCAGGGGGATCACCCCTTTCTCATCGCCCATGCGCACCGTGACCCGCTTGCCGGTGTCGTCCACGTCGATGACCAGCCCCCGAAGGATTTTGCCCGCTTCCAGGGGCTCGGCCGCCAGCTCATCGCGGATCCCGGCGTCAAATGCCGCCATCGCCTGGGGTGCCAGGTGCTCGATGGGACCCCGGTAGCCCTGGCGCTTGTCCAGTTCCAACAGCCCCCGGGTGATTTCAGCCTGGGCGATTTTCTGCATGTCGATGTTGACCGCCGTGAAGATTCGCAGGCCGCCGGTATAGAGCGCATCTTCGCCGTATTTCTTCTCCACGTAACGCCGCACGTGTTCGGTGTAGACCGGCACCTTTTCGATGTACCAGTTGCGGCGCGGCTTGACGTCAAGGGGTTCGTTGATGGCCTCGCTGGCCTCAAGATGGGTGATATAACCCTCGGCCACCATGCGGTTGAGAACGTAGATCTGCCGCTCCTTGGCCTTTTCCAGGTTGCGAAAGGGCGAATAGCGGCTCGGCGCCTGGGGCAGACCCGCCAGAATGGCGCATTCGGCCAGAGTCAACTCCCGGGCGGGCTTGCCAAAATAATTTTCCGAGGCCGCCTCCACCCCGTAGGCCCCGTGCCCCAGGTAGATCTGGTTGAGATAGAGGTAGAGAATCTCGTCTTTGGTAAAGGACCTGTCGATCCGATAGGCCAGGATCGCCTCCTTGACCTTGCGCTGATAACTTCGCTCGGGGCTGAGGAAAAAGGATTTGGTGACCTGCTGGGTGATGGTGCTGCCGCCCTGAACGATCGCGCCGGCCTCCAGATTTTTGAAAAAGGCCCGCAGGATGCCGATCAGATCGATCCCCTGGTGCTTGTAAAAGCGGCTGTCCTCGGCCGCCACGAAGGCGTGCAGCAGCATCTCGGGCATGTCCTGGAGGGGCAACACCTTGCGGCGCTCCTTGAAAAACTCGCCGATTTTACGATTGTCGTCGGAGAAGACGGTGGTGATGATGGGGGGCCGGTAATCCTTGAGGGAGGTGATTTGGGGCAGATCCCTGGAAAAGTAGGCGTACAGGCCGGCAGCGGCAGCACCCCCGAGGATCAGGGTCACCAGCGCCGCCCAGAAAAACCCGCGCACAAGTCTACGGAAAGCGCCGCCCGAGGCCTTTTTGGCCCGCCTGCGGGCAATCTCGGCGCTGCTTTTGCGTTTGACCATGGAAAGCAAGCCTCCCTGAAAAACCCCAGCAGCGCAAGGGGCCGCACCCCGCGGCCGCTGCGCTGGGCACGATGCTATCAAACATCGCCGCCGGGGGCAAGCGACTTGAGGGGCGCGAGGCCGCGGCGGAGCGCTGCGCGCCGGGAAAGTGACGGCGCCGACTCACAAATGGATTGACTTTAACCGTTATTATCGATACTTGTTCAAATTTCCGAAAACGCTATGCTAAGCATGGGGCCCGCTGCTGTCCACCCCATAACCCCGCCGCCGGGCATCCCAAAAGAGGGTGAACCCATGATCACGCTGGATTTTTCCAAAATCGACGGCCTGGTTCCGGCCATTGCCCAGGACTACCAGACCGGAGAAGTCCTGATGCTGGCCTTTATGAACGAGGCGGCCTGGCAGGCCACCCTGCGCACCGGCAAGGCCACTTACTTCAGCCGCTCGCGCCAGAGCCTGTGGCAGAAGGGGGCGACCTCGGGTCACGTTCAGCTGGTCAGGGAAATCCGCCTGGACTGCGACGCGGACACGGTCCTTTTGAAGGTGGAGCAGTTGGGCGGGGCCGCCTGCCACACGGGACACCGCAGCTGCTTTCACAAACGGGTGAAAAACGGCACCCTGGAAACCGTCGGGCAACCGGTTTTCGATCCCAAGGAGGTCTACGGCAAATGAAAACCCCGCTGAAGCTGGGGATTCCCAAGGGGAGTCTGCAGAACGCAACCATCGCGCTTTTCAAACGCTCCGGCTGGACCATCAACGTCAACGGCCGCAGCTATTTTCCGGAGATCGACGACGACGCCATCCAGTGCGGCATCTGCCGCGCCCAGGAAATGTCGCGCTACGTGGAAAGCGGCACCTTGGACGCCGGTCTGACCGGCAAGGACTGGATTGCCGAGAACGCCTCCGACGTCCGCGTGGTCACCGACCTGGTCTATTCCAAAGTCAGCTCCCGCCCCGCCCGCTGGATCCTGGCGGTGGCCTACGATTCGCCGATCCAGAAACTGGAGGACCTGCAGGGCAAGAAAGTCGCAACCGAGCTGGTGAATTTCACCAAACGCTATTTTGCCGAACGCCGGATCGATGTTTCGGTGCAGTTCTCCTGGGGTGCGACCGAGGCCAAGGTGGTCTCGGGCCTGGCGGATGCCATCGTAGAGGTCACCGAAACCGGCAGCACCATCAAGGCCCACGGTCTGCGCATCCTGAAGGAACTGATGCAGACCAACACCCAGTTGATCGCCAATCACGACGCCTGGCAGGACCCCGTCAAACGCGAAAAGATCGAACAGATCGCCCTGCTGCTCAAGGGCGCCCTGCTGGGAGAGAAGCTGGTGGGCCTGAAGATGAACGTCCCCAAGACTCGCCTGGAGGGCATCGTGGCCATTTTGCCCAGCCTGAACGCCCCCACCGTCGCCCCCCTCTACCAGTCCGATTGGTTTTCGGTGGAGACGGTGGTCAACACCAACGTGATGCGCGATCTGATCCCCGAGCTGCAGAAGCAGGGCGCCGAGGGCATCATCGAGTACCCGTTGAACAAGGTGGTCTAGATGGTTTCCCGGCGAATCCAACAGCTGAGCTCCTTCATCGTCATGGACGTTCTGGAGCGCGCCAACGAGATCGCGCGCCAGGGCCACCGGGTGATCCACCTGGAGGTCGGCGAGCCCGATTTCAACACCCCGGCGTGCGTCACGCGGGCCGTCTGCCGCGCCCTGGAGGGCGGCCAGACCCATTACACCCACAGCCTGGGCGTTCCCGAACTGCGGCAGGCGATCTGCGACTATTACGCCGCGCGCTACCGGGTCACGGTGGACCCCGGCCAGGTGATCGTCTCCTCGGGCACCTCGCCGGCGATGCTTGCGCTCTTCGCCGCGCTGCTGGACCCCAATGACGAGGTCATCATCTCGGACCCCCACTACGCCTGCTACCCCAACTTCATCACCTT
>JASFIY010000314.1:0-4032 GCA_050122415.1 Desulfobacteraceae bacterium | reverse complement strand
GGAGGGCCAGGAAACCCTGACCGCGCTCACCGAAAAATACGGCCAGCCCGGGGAAATTTCTTGGGGGGAAAGCGGCGCCCGGACCCTCTTTTGGCGGGAGGATGCCGATGTGCTGATGGTGACGGTCAGCACCGACGTTTTCGGCGAGGCCCAATACCACATCATGATCTACTTCGGCGACAATCTCGAAGATGTGGTCCGAAGAAAGCAGGAGGAGCTGCGGCAGCGGCAGGAGCAGCTCCAGCAGCGGGGGGTGAGGGCCTTCTGACCCCTTTCAGCGGCTCTGAGCCGTTGGGGCCGTCTGAGCCGGGCCAAGGCCCCGGCCGACGGGCCACCGACACCCCCCCTTGCGACAGGTGCTTGCCCACCGCTATTTCCACAGGGAGGATTGATGACTGACATTTACCAGCAGCTGGCGGCCCACCTGGACCGACTTCCCGCGGGCTTTCCGGCCACCGAGAGCGGGGTGGAGCTGCGGATCCTGAAACGGCTCTTCACCCCGGAGGAGGCAGGCATCGCCCTGGGCCTCACCCTGGCGCCCGAGCCCCCCGAGGAGATCGCCCGCCGCCTGGCGCGGGATCCCGCCGGGCTCGCCCCCGAGCTCGAGCGCATGTCCCGCAAGGGGCTGATCTTCCGCACCCACCGCAGCGGCCGCCTGCACTACATGGCCGCCCAGTTCGTGATCGGCATCTGGGAGTACCACGTCAACGATCTCAGCGAGGAGCTGATCCGCGACGTCAACGAGTACATCCCTCACCTGATGCGAAAAGCCTGGCTGGGACGGGACACCAAGCAGCTGCGGGTGATCCCGGTATCCCAGAGCCTCTCGGCCGAAATGGCCGTCATGCCCTACGATCAGGCCGAGGCCATCATCCGGCGCCAGTCCAAGATCGTCGTCTCGCCGTGCATCTGCCGCCGGGAACACCAGATGATGGGCAAGGGCTGCGGCAAGCCCCTGGAGGTCTGCCTGTCCTTCGGCGCCGGTGCCCAGTTCTACGAGGAAAACGGGCTGGGCCGGGCGATCTCCGCGGAGCAGGCCGTCGAATTGCTGAAGGTCGGCCTGGAGGCCGGGCTGGTGCTGCAGCCCGGCAACGCCCAGAAGCCGGCCAACATCTGCATGTGCTGCGGCTGCTGCTGCCAGATCCTGAAGAACCTCAACGCTCTGAAGCAGCCCGCGCGCGCCGTTGCCGCCAACTATTTCGCCGCCGTCGACGCCGAACGCTGCACCGCCTGCGGCAGCTGCGCGGACCGCTGCCAGATGCGGGCGATCACCGTCGCCGAGAGCGCCCGGATCGACCGCGAGCGCTGCATCGGCTGCGGCCTGTGCGTCACCGCCTGCGATTTCCAGGCCCTCAGCCTGCTGCCCAAGCCCGAGGGGGACCGCTACGTCCCACCGGTCAACCTCTTTCAAACCTACCTCAGAATGGCCCGCGAACGGGGTCTGGCCTGAAGTAGCGGTTTCCTGCCAGCAAGCGAGACGGCGAGAATGCCGCCTGGCGGAGGCTATCCTTCGGGGTCGAGCGCCGCCAGCAGACCGGTGATTTTTTCGGCCTGGCGCATACCGTCGATCCAGTCGCCGGGAATGGCGGCCTCCCCCAGCCAGGCGCCCAGGATCAGACCGACGGCCATCCCGCGTCCGGCCGAGTCGCCGCCGGCCATGACATTTTCCACCAAGGCGCTCTTGAGGTCGTTTTCGTAGCGGGCCACCAGGTGCACCATGGCGGGAAAGGCCATCTCGATTTCACAGGCCTGGCCGAAATCGGCGATGGCCTCAGCTGTTTCCTGGCTGCGGCTGTCGCTCCCCGCTTTCAGCCAGTGCCCCAGTTCCGCGCCCCCTTCCAGCGCCGCCGCGGCCTGCTGCATGGCGGCGACCGGGGCGCTGCCCGCCAGCACCGCCCCGGCCGTGCGGGCCAGAAATTCGGCCGCCGCAACCACCAGGGGGTGGTTGTGGGTCATGGCGGTCTGGGCCCGGGCAGCGGCCACCAGGGCGTCCAGATCGTCCCGGTGGCGGTAGACCAGGGGTGCAATCCGCACCGCCCCGGCCAGATCGGTCGAGGCGGACCCGCTGGCCTGGGGACCGGCCCCGGCCTCGAAATTCGCCAGGGTGTCCTGGGTGGCGCGGTCGATGTAGCCGTCGTAGGTTTTCATGAAGGCCCGCCAGTCCTCGGCGAAGGCGGACAGCTCAAACCCGCCCGCGGCGGCTATGGATTCAAGCAGCACCAGGGCCTGGTCGCCGTAGTGGGTAAAGTCGCCGGCCGCCTTGGTTCCGTGATAGTTTTTGGCCAGGGGCGCCTCTAGGCGCTCCAGGCGGCCGAACTTCTTCGCCAGCACCGGGGTGTTGTAAACCCAGTGCCCCCCCAGGGCCAGCGCATCGGCTGCAAAGGAGGCCATCACCATCGCTCTGGCTTTTGTGATCATCTCTCCCTCCCACTGTTGTTCACTCTGCGCCGGCCGCCGGCCGCACCAGGAAAACCCCCACCACATCGTCCTGGTAGTCCCGGTCCACATGCACGTAGCGGTCGACAAACCAGCCGTATTGAGTCTCCCCGTTTTCGACACGGGTCCAGATCGTGGCCACCGGCGGAGAGCCGCCGTCCGCGGCCAGGATCCCGTAAACGTTGTTGCTGCCGGAGGCCGGGTTGAAGTGCTGGTAGCCCATGCGCTGGATGAATTTCGCCGCCCGCGCGTAGCCCTCGGCATCGGCCCGGGTCTCCCCTTCGGCTCCCGGCAGCCAGCGGGCGAGCAGCTGGCGGACTTCATCCACGCGGGCGACCCGCCAGCCGGCCGCCGCCAGCGCGCCGTCCCCGCTGATGTCCGCATGGCTGCGGTTGCGGGTTTCCCGCAGCGCAAGCCAGATCAGCCCGGTTTGAGGGTCCAGAAAGCCCTCTTCGGTGGGTTGCCGCTCGCCGTCGGTTCCCGAACTGCAGGCCAGCAACAGGACCGTCAAGAACGTCACGGCGACGACAAAAATGATCCGCATGCCTCCTCCCCGGGCCTGAGCCATCCGACCGGCGACCGCCCGACCGGTTGGGCCCGACCCTCTGCAAATGGCCGGCGGCGCAAAGTTTCCATCATCGATCCGCCGCATCCCCCTGAACCGAGACCGACCGCGCCGCCGAGATGCTAAGCCGTTCATCCGCGGCTGTCAAATCCACGCTGGCGGCAGCCGGCAGCCCCCCGGCCCCGATCGCGCGCCAAACCCGGAAAGTTGGCACCCCCGGCGGTGAGGCCGCCGCCAAACCGGCGCCTACGGAACGTCCTGAACACCGGCCAACCGCTTGATTTTTCAAATCCCCTTCGGTAGGAAGGAAAAGGGTTTGGGAATGCCCCCCGTGCCACGGCCGGTGGACCCACCCGCCCGGCGCGGTTCACCAATGCCCCGAAGCGCAACGCTCCAAGCACCATCCCACCGCCCCGCCCGCCGGGGCAGAGAGGAGAAGCCCATGGCGCCGCCCCGGGAAGCCCTGCACAAGTTCAGCGCACGTCCCCTCGCCCTGCCCCTGACCCTTGCGCTTCTGCTGGCCGCCGGGCTCACCGCCCTGGCCTACCCCCTGTACCGGTCGGACCCGGACTTCCGCCTGCTGCTGCTCGCCGCGGCCCACGGTGCGCTGTTCAGCCTGGTGCTGGCGGGCTTTGCGGTTTTCTGGGTCGGCGTGCGGCTGCGGCGCCAGGCCGATATCGCTGATCTGGAGAACATTATCGAGGATTTCCGGGGCTGGCCCTCGGCCGAGGCCGCCCATCGCACCCGCGGCTGCATCCGCCGCCTGAATGCACTGCAAACCACCCGGCTGGATCTGTCGCGCTGCTGCCTGCGCCACATGGATCTCAGCGCCGTGCAACTCAGGGGGGCGCGGTTGGTCGGGGCGGACCTGCAGGCCGCCCGCCTGGCAAAGGCCGACCTCACCGGGGCGGACCTTCAGGGTGCCAGCCTGCGGGAAGCCTTTCTGTGGGGCGCCGATCTCAAGGGTGCAACCCTTTGGGCGGCCGACCTGCGCGGTGCCGTCCTGGAGGGGGCCGACCTTTCGGGGGCGA
>JASFIY010000313.1:0-4032 GCA_050122415.1 Desulfobacteraceae bacterium | reverse complement strand
GGCGACCTGCCCCTTTCGCTGCAGGCCAAACTGCTGCGGGTGCTGGAGGACAGGGAGTTCTACCCGCTGGGCAGCCGGCGCACCACCAAGGTGGACGTCCGCATCATCTCGGCCAGCAACCTGGGGCTGGAAAAGCTGGTTCACGAGAAGCGTTTTCGTGAGGATCTCTTCTACCGCCTGAACGTCATGCGTCTGGAGCTGCCGCCGCTCAAGGACCGCCAGGGAGATCTGCCCCTGCTGATCGCCCATATTCTCAAACGCCTCTGCGCCACCCGCACCACCCAGGTCGAGCGCATCGCCCAGCGGGCCATGGAAGTGTTGCTCAACCATGATTACCCGGGCAACGTCCGCGAGCTGGAAAACATTCTCGAACACGCCCTGATCATCTGCCAGGGAAAGGTCATCGAGTGGCGCCACCTGCCGGTTTTTTTATTGAAAAACGGCGCCGAAGCCCCGCCGCGGGTATCCTCGGAGCGCCGCCCGGAGCGCGATCGCATCCTTCAGCTGCTGCAGGACCACGGCGGCAATCGCGGCAAGACCGCCCGGGCCCTGAAAATCAACCGCACCACGCTGTGGCGCAAGATGAAGCGCTACGGGATCGATTCGTGACCAGCATCGGGGGCTTTTCAGGGGCCGCCCCCGGCCCCGGCTGATGGCGCGCCCGCCGCCTTAAGGAGTTGAAATCGACTGGAATTGATGCCATAGTAGAGCGGGTCCGGCCTGGCCGCCATGGGCCCAGCAACGCCCTTTCACGGGCGGGGGCGGGCGGTTCCGAAGCGGTTTCACCAAAGGGGCGGGGGGGCGATCAAAGGAGACGTGGCCATGGGTGGTTCAAGCAGCTGGGACTGGGAGATCGGAAAGAAACTCGTCGCGGACCTGGGACAGTGGCGGGAGGTTTTCCCGTGGGTGGAAGAGCCCTACGTCAGTCCGGACGGCGAGAAGATTGCCGCCGTGGTGAAGACCGAAGAGGGGGAGTTTTCCGTCTGTGTCAACGGTGACATCTGGGAGAACACTTTCGACAAGATCTGGTTTTTGCGCTTCACCCCCGACGGTCGCGTCTCGGCGATCGTCTCGGACGGCGGCGAGTGGACCCTGGCGCTGGACGGCGAGGCGTGGGAGGAGCGCTTCGACTACCTCTGGAACACCCTTTTTGCCGCCGACGGCGGGCATATCGCCGCCGCCGCCCAGAAAGCGATGAAATATTTCGCCGTGATGGACGGGGTTGCCTGGGAAAGCGGCTTCGGTGCCTTGAACAATTTGCGCCTTAGCCCGGACGGCCGCCGGGCCGCCGCGGCGGTGCAGACCGTTGCCTTCAACGAGGGGGAAATCTTCAAATTTCAGGAAGGCTGCTACACGGTGGCGGTGGACGGTAAACCCTGGCAGCGTAATTTCGTGAATGTCTGGGGGGTGGATTTCAGCGCGGACGGCCGGCATGTGGCGGCCGAGGTGCGCACCAACCTCTATGACTACACCATCGCCGTGGACGGCGTCCCCTGGGAGCAGCGCTTCAACGCCGTGTGGGAGCCGCGCTTTCACCCCCAGGACGGCACGGTCAGCGCGCCGGTCAAGATCGGCGGCAGCTGGACCCTGGCCCGCGACGGCGAGCGCCTCTGGAGTGGAAACTACTTTCAGCTCTGGCACCAGACCTACAGCCCTGACGGTGGACGTCTTGCGGCGATCGTGGCCCCCAGGTTCGGCAAGTGGACCATCGCGGTGGACGACCGCCCCTGGTCGCGAACCTTCGACGGGCTGGTCACCGAGGCGGGCTTCAGCCCCCAGGGCGGTCACATCGCCTGCGTCGCCAAGGAGCGGGACCGCTGGACCATCGTGGTGGACGGCCGCGCCTGGGACGGCGACCACGACATGGCGTGGCGGCCGGTTTTCAGCCCCGATGGCCGGCACGTCGCCGCCAAGGTGGAAAAAAACGGGGGTTACCGGATGCTGCTGGACGGCCGGGTGTTGCGGACCGACTTCGAGGCGCTCTGGCCCCCCGCTTTCAGCCCGGACGGAAGGCGGCTCTTGATACGGGGGCTTGGCAGCGGGGCTGAAAATGGCCGCTATTTCCGCGAGGTGGTTGCGCTGGATGCATAGCAGGCAGAGATTGCAGAGGCCGCCAGACCCCTGAGAGCCTTGCAACCGATCCATTCGGGGAGGGTAAGATGCACGCTCTGTACAATTTCGTGACCGGACCGTTGCTCTGGGTGACCGCGGTGGTGTTTTTCGGCGGGGTGCTTTACCGGCTGGTGTCCATGGCCCTGCTGGCGCGCAAAAAGGATCTGGTGGTCTATTCCTACATGGACCTGCGCTACGCCTTGCGCTCGATCATGCACTGGCTGGTGCCCTTCGGCAGCCTGAATTCCCGCAGGCGCCCGGTTTTTACGATCGTCACCTTCACCTTCCACGTCTGCCTCTTTCTGGTGCCGATCTTTCTTTTCGCGCATGTGGTGCTCTGGAAGGAAAGCTGGAACGTCAGCTGGTGGTATCTCTCGGATGCCACCGCGGACGTGCTCACCCTGGTGGTCATCGCGGCCTGCCTGTTTTTCCTGGTGCGCAGGCTGGTGCTGCCGGATGTCAAATATCTCAGCAGCACGTCCGATTTCGTCGTCCTGGCGCTGGTGGCGGCGCCCTTCATCACCGGCTTCTGGACCTACCACCAGTGGGTCGGTTTCCGCATGATGGGAATCGTGCACATCCTCTCCGGTGAGATCCTGTTGATGGCGATCCCGTTCACCAAGCTCAGTCACATGTTCTTTTTTCCGTTCATGCGCGGGTATATGGGCTCGGAATTTGGCGCCGTGCGCCACGCCCGGGACTGGTAGGCACCGGCGTCCCTACCCGCAGCGCCGGCCCGAGGCCGTCACCGTTCACCACGCCACCCGATGGGGAGGATAGACCATGGTTGCGCCTGCAGTTCCAGAAAAACCCGCGATTCACGACATGGGGATCGCACAAGGGGCGGCCAAGCTGACCCCCGAGCGCATCGAGACCGTGATCCGGCGGTTTCTCAAAAACGAGACCGGCGCGCGCCTGAAAGCCTACCTGGAGACTTGTGTCCACTGCGGTCTGTGCAGCGAGGCCTGCCATTTCTATCTCTCCAATGACAACGACCCCACCTTTGCACCGGCCGCCAAGGTGAAGCAGACCCTCTGGGAAATTGTCAAACGCAAGGGGCGCGTGTCGCCGGCCTTCATCCAAAAAGCCTGCGAAATCGCCCACACCGAGTGCAACCTGTGCCGGCGCTGCGCCATGTACTGCCCCTTCGGGATCGACGTGGCCTACCTGATGCTGTCCATGCGGCGTATCTGCCACCTGCTGGGCACCACCCCGCAGTACCTTCAGGATACCGCCCACAGCCACTCGGCCACCCTGAACCAGATGTGGGTCAAGGAAGACGAATGGATCGACAGCCTCCAATGGCAGGAGGAAGAGGCCCAGGAGGAGATGCCGAGCCTTCGGATCCCGCTGGAGAAGGAAGGGGCCGATGTGTTTTACTCGGTCATCGGTCCGGAGCCCAAATTTCGCGCCCAGCTGATCTACCAGGCGGCGGTGATCATGAACACGGCCGGGGTGAACTGGACCATGCCGGCCACACCCGGCTGGGACAACAGCGATATGTGCATGTACTCCGGCGACAATGAGGTCATGGCCCGCCTGAAGCGCGCCCACTTCGAAGCCGCCATGCGGCTCAAGGTCAAGCGAATCGTGATGGGCGAGTGCGGCCACGCCTTCCGCTCGGTCTACGACGTGGGCAACCGCGCCCTGGGCTGGCGGATGCCGCCGATTCCGGTGGTCCACGCCATCGAGTTCTTCTACGAACTGCTGAAGTCCGGGCGCATCCGGATTGCCCAGAAGTACCCAACCCCGGTGACCATCCACGACCCCTGCAACGTGGTCCGCGGTCGGGGGCTGCACGAAATGCTGCGCTACGTGGCCGACGCCCTCTGCGAAAAGGTCGTCGAAATGCACCCCAACCGGGAGCACAACTACTGCTGCAGTGCCGGCGGTGGGGTGATTAACACCGGTCCGCCGTTC
>JASFIY010000312.1:0-4044 GCA_050122415.1 Desulfobacteraceae bacterium | reverse complement strand
GATCTCGGCCGCGTCCAGCAGGTTGTCAAGACGCTGCTGCATTTGCGCCAGCCCTGGCCCCGGGACGGAGCCGGGGTCCGACCGGCCGAGCAGCCGCGCCATGCTTTCGGCGAACAGCGCTCTCATGCCTGCCGTCAGCTGCCGGCTGGTTTCTTCCAGGCTGGAAAGGGAATTCGTGGGCCAGAGCAGCAGGCCGACGAGCATGTAGACCAGCAGGCCGGTGCCGGCCCCCTGAACGCGCTCGATGGCAATCGCGAAGGCGTTCGCGGGGCTGAAGGCGCTGTCGAGACCGACGACAATGGCGAAAAAACCCGCCTGTTGCCAGAAATAATTGTAGCGCTCCGTTCCGAAGCTGAAATAGGTGCATACCGCTACGTGCAGGGACAAAAACAGATAAAACAGCCAGCGGTCCTGAATGAAGAAGGCCAGCAGGATAAAACCGAAGATCGACCCGACCACGGCGCCGGTGATTCGGTTGAGGCCCTTCTGAATGGACTGCCCGGTCGTATCGAGGCTGACGGACGCAGCCGTCCAACCGGCCCAGATCGGCTTGTCCCAATCCATGTAAAGCGCAATGGCGTAAGCGATGACCAGGGCCAGGGCCGTTCTGAAGGCGTGTTTGAAGAGTGGCGACGGGGTCATACGGATCTTCCGATATTTCACCATGGCAAACTTGATGAACCGGTAAAAAGTCAAAATCCAGACAGTTTCGTAAAATGGCCAAGTTACGGCGTGCAAATCTCAGCGGCGTGAGCCGTACTTATCTACGCCGTAGCGACTTTGAGATGCAGTGCAACGCAGAAATTGGCCATTTTACGGAACTGTCAAACTTCGGTTTCTCAAACGCTTTCTTGCCAATCCTTGATCATCAAAATCTGCTCCTGGTCTTTAGGTGCTGCGCCTTCCAAATTGAGCGTTGGACGTTGACAGTTTTTCTTCCGCCTCGAGTTCTTCAACTCTCGAGGCCTGGCGCCCTTGAATCCTGCCAATCCCCCTCACAAATGTCCCGCAGCCATCAGTTCGGATACGATCATCCGCCGGGCCATCTTTTCTGCCAACGTTTGCGGATCCGCCAAGCCCATCCGCTCGAGACAGGCCGTAGCGGCCTCCGGCACCGGTCCAGATTCCAGGGCTCTGGCGGCGGCCCGGGCAATGCCGCCCACCGAGCCCAGTCGGGCTTTTAGCCCCTGTAGGGCCCGCCCCAGGGCGATCTCCTCCTCCGACAAATCGGTCCCGAAAGGAAAGGACGGCAGAAGCCCTTTTCGCTTAGCTCCGGCGAGCTGATCCGCAAGGCGCTCCGGCAGGTTGCTGCGGAAGGCGGCCGGAATTCTGAAATCGCGTGGAAGCTTACCGCTGGTTTTGGCGGACCGCATCAACCCCTCCTGGAAGCGGGAGTCGGCAATCTTTAGCAGGGCCGCCACGACCTCCCCGTCGGTGCGGCCGCGAAGGTCGGCGATGCCGTATTCGGTGATGACCACGTCGCGCAGGTGGCGGGGGATGGTGGTGTGGCCATAGCGCTCCAGAATGTTCGAGGTCGTCCTGCCCTTTTTGGTGCGGGTGCTTCTGAGCATGAGGATGGAACGCGCTCCCGGCAGTTCGTGGGCCATAGCCACGAAATTGTATTGGCCGCCGACACCGCTGACAACGCGGCCGTCCTCCAAACCGTCGGAGCAAGCCGCTCCCCCCAGAGTGACCATCATGGCGGTGTTGAAAAAGCGCGCATCGGTGCGCTGGAGGATCGCTAAACGCTGACGCCCGTAAAGCTGGTTGACAAACATGACGCTGGTCATGGAAAATTTTTGTCGCTCCCGATGATCCATGCCGCGCAGGCCTTCATAGAAAGCATGTGGCCCCAAGAAAAACCCCCCGTGCATGACGATCCCGCCCTGAAGCCGCTCACCCAGACAGTGACGGACGATAATGTCCCGATTGCCGGCCACCGTCAAGTCAGGTTCGATCCGCAGGTCGGGGGGCACCCGCAGGCCATCTTCATCGTAGACCACGGAGGCCTTGAAAATACCGAAACGCTTCAGCCAGTCAACATCCAGGCGGGTCAGGCGGGGTTGGATAACCCCGGCTTCCAGCAGGACATCGAGGATCTGCTGATCGAACTCGGGGCGAATCCGGCTTTCGTTCACCAACTGCTGGAGGGTCTCGTTCATGTAGACCTCCCGCTTCAGAACGCCGCTGCGGTAGAGTTCCCAGAAGCCGTTGGTGAACATCTCGCTGGCGCCGTAGAGCCCCTTTTCGAAGACCCCCGTTTGGCCCATGGCCGCGACGGCATCGCCGAATTTGGCCTCAAGCTCCAGGTCGGCCAGCAATCCCCGATACGCCGTGTTGTCTTCGTGCCGCAGGCGAGTGGCGCAAGCAATGGCATCTCCCAGCGACCCAATGCCGATCTGGAGGGTGCCGCCATCCCGGATGAGTGTGCTGGCCAGCAGTCCCAGGGCGTGATCCACGGTACTCACGGCCAGGTTGGGCGGCCCCGGCAGCGTGTATGTGCAAGACGGGTTGTCGAGCACCAGGTCGAAGGCAGCCGGCGGCACCAGGGCGTCGTTGACCATGAAGGGCAAGTTGCCGTTGATTTCGCCCACTACGGCAACCGGCTGCCCCTGGCGTTCGCGTTCACGCATCCGGTTGATCAGTTCATGTGTCAGATCAGCGTTGCAGCCGAGACTGTAATTCGTTCGGCCGTTGTTCACCTCCCGGGCCAGCATCTGGGCGCAAACGTTGACGCCCAGAGCCGTAACATCCCGAACAACGTGCGTGTAGTTGCTGCTGATATAGTGCTGTTGTTCGAGGGCATTGTCCAAGCTCTTGCCGGGCGCCAGAAAGAATTCCAGAATTTCGACATTGTCGGGCAGGGTGCCTTTGGCCAAGGGCTCCAGGTAGGCAAGCGCTGGATAGTCGCCGAAAATGCGCTCCATCAATGGGTCCATGAAACGCCTTTCCAGATCGTTGCGGGGTGAAGGGCGTCCGAGGGAAAGGGCGGTTACGATGATCAAGTGCAGATCGGGATCCTTCTCCGCCCGCCGGTAAAGGGCGTTTACGATCCGGCAAGGTTTTCCCAATCCCAGGGGCAGGGCCATCACGACCCGCTTGCCGACCCTGG
The DNA here is from genome assembly GCA_050122415.1 of Desulfobacteraceae bacterium. Taxonomy (GTDB): domain Bacteria; phylum Desulfobacterota; class Desulfobacteria; order Desulfobacterales; family JAABRJ01; genus JAABRJ01. The sequence continues at coordinate 932 of JASFIY010000312.1, read as the reverse complement.
CAAGGATGCTGTCGACCAATGCTTCGACGTCGGTGGTGACCCGGGGGGGTGCATGAGCAGTCATCGCAACTCCATATTTCTGGGGATCCTGCGTGGTCTTGTTTGGCAAATGGTGACCTTTCCGGGCATCCGAACTTTGGCGTCCGGTAACCGCCGGGTCACAGGCTCAGGCCAATTTTTTCGAATACGGCCGGACCTCTATCCTGGAGAAGGCCTACGGCGTCCCAATTGTCCCACGTCTCGGCAACACGGCCTTCCGCCAGCCGGTGGATGCTGATGCCGGTAACCACCGTTCCGGCCTCGAAATGGGAAGAGCGTGCGGTCCAGCGAGTCGCCACGCGGTCCCCTTCTCCGATCTGGTCCTCGACTGAAAACTCCAGATCAGGGTGTAAGGCATGCAGCAGGGCCGCGAAGTGCTGGATAGATTCGACCCCTTGCAGCCGCGCCGGCATGTGAGCGATGTGCCCGACATGATCCGGGTGGAAGAGTGTTTTGGCAAGAGACCAATCGGCCCGGTTCCAGAACTTTTCGAAAATCGCCCGCACAGTGTTTTTGTTGGTTTCAGACAAGGCTTTTTCCCTTCATACCCATGACATCGTGATCATCGACCACCGTCATCCTTGATGAATCAGTAAGAAGTCAAAATCCAGACAGTTTCGTAAAAAGGTCAAGTTACGGCGCGCAAATCTCAGCGGCGTGAGGCGAACTTATGTACGCCGCAGCGACTTCGAGATGCAGCGCAACGCAGAAATTGGCCTTTTTACGGAACTGTCATCCTTCATCGGCATCCACGGCCTGGCACCCGGAGGCATCGTAAGGTCGGGTGCCCTGGTGGGTGTAGTGGATTCGCCATGGTTTTCCCTTGCGTCGTTCGATGAGGCCGGCCCGGGCCAGCTGGCCCGGGATTTTCTCGGGCAGGGTTTCCGGGTGGC
>JASFIY010000311.1:0-4046 GCA_050122415.1 Desulfobacteraceae bacterium | reverse complement strand
AAGACCATGATGACCGTGATGGTGGCGTCGTGAAAGACGGAGGAGGTGATGGTGCAGCCGATGGCCAGGATCAGGCTCAGGCGCTTGACCTTGGTGCCGGCGAACTTCAGCAGGTAGAACATCAGGCGATTGGCCAGGCCGACTTCGTTCAGGACCACGCCGAACATGATGATCATCAACACGAACATGACCGCCGGGCTGGCGAAGGGCGCCCAGGCGTTCTGGGCGGGCTGGATCTTTAACAGGATCAAGCCGGCGCCGGCCAGCAGGGCGGTCACGCCGATGGGCACGGCCTCGCTGACCCACAGGACGACGATGGTGGTCAGCAGCGCCAGCAGCCGGTGGCCTTCAGGGGTCAGATTTTCCGGTCGGGGCAGCATCAGGATCAGGATGCCCAGCACCAGCGCCACAACCGATTTGATGACGATGGAAGTCGCGGTGACCTCTTTCTTGATGGATTCGACATCGGCCATGTTCTACCTCGCGGATTTTTTGAAAGGATGGCGTTTTTTTAGGCTCCTGGCGTTTCGGCCCCAGTTTTAGATCCGGGATTTTTTGAGCGCTTCGGCCATTTGGCTCTTTTGCTCCAAAACAATGCGCTTGTTGAAGGCCTGCTCGACCTTGGCGATCAGCCCCGCGCTACCTTTTGCAGGCCTTGATGTTCCGGCAAACATAGGCGAAGACATCGGTCAGCCGCAGAATCCCAACAATGTCCTCACCCCGGGTGACCAGCAGCGAGTTGTGCCTTCCCAGGAGCATCTGGTGAATGGCCTCATCCAGGCTGGCACCCTCGGGGATGTACTCGCCCTGGCTGGGGCTGTACATGAAATCCTTGACGATCAGGTCGGCGGCCTTGCGGCAGATATCCCTGAAGGGCTTGTCCCAGAGGCCGGTCTTGGCGAATGACTGAACGTAATCCAGGCTGTAGCCGAAGCGCGACAACTTTTCGAGGTCCACAATCTGGTAGTTGGGCTCGAGGGCCATCAGGATGTCCAGTTGGCTGACCTTGCCGACGATTTTGCCTTTCTCGTCGTAGGCCAGGACCGCCCGGTGCAGATACGGGCTGAACTCGCTTTCGTATCGCTTCTGGGCCTCCTCCAGGGCCAGGACCGCATCGTAGAGGGTGGCGTCCTGGGACACGGTGGCGTAGTCCGCCAGCGCAACCATCAAATCTTTGACGACAACTGTTTTCATGACTCTTCCGCCTCCGGGATGAGAATGACTGATGGTCTGGAGATCGGGTGCTTCGACCACCCGATTTTCTTTCATAAAGTTCGAATTTCAGCAGAAATCAAGATGGGTTTGCTAAATTGACTTTTCGCCTGCCTTTTATGCCAGGAAGGCACTTGGGTGTCAATCGAAATGGGAAGGGACGCCCTTAACTTCTAAACTTGTCAAGTTGAAACATTTTCGATAGGATTTTTCATGCCCAGAAAATCCCGCATCGAAGCTCCCGGAGCCCTGCATCACATCATCGTGCGGGGTATCGAAGGGCGCACCATATTTCGTGATGATCAGGACCGGCATGATTTTCTCGCCCGGCTGGGCGGCATTCTGGAAGGAACCGGAACCCTATGCTGCGCATGGGCGTTGATCCCCAATCATTTTCATTTGCTCCTGCGAACGGGCGGGGTCCCCATCGCCAGCCTGATGCGGCGTCTTCTGACCGGCCATGCCGTCAGCTTCAACCGCCGCCACCACCGGAGCGGGCACCTGTTCCAGAATCGCTACAAATCCATCCTGTGTCAGGAAGATGCCTATCTGCTTGAACTGGTGCGCTACATCCACCTGAACCCGCTGCGGGCCAATCTGGTTGCGGACATGACGGCCTTGGGGAAATATCCTTTTTGCGGGCATGCCGGCCTAATTGGCGCTCAGCGCCAGCGGTGGCAGGACGTTGAAACGGTGCTGGCCTATTTCGGCGGCCAGCTGGCCGCGGCAAGGAAGCGCTACCGCGCGTTTGTCAGCGAGGGCGTTGGTCTGGGTCGGCGCTGGGACCTGACCGGGGGGGGCTTGATCCGCAGCACGGGGGGCTGGGCCGCTGTGGAAAGGTTGAAAAAGGGGAAAGTGCACCTCAAAAGCGATGAGCGCATTCTAGGCGATGGGGATTTCGTGGAGAAGACCCTGTCTGAAAGCCGGGAGCACTATGATCGGCAGCATGTCCTGAAAGTCAGCGGGTTTGGGCTTGACCAGGTGGCCGAGCGGGTTGCCCGTTTGCTCGGCCTTGAAAGCGAACAGGTGTGGCAGCCGGGTAAATCGCGCATCCAGGTGACGGCGCGCAGCCTGTTGTGCTATTGGGCGGTGCGGGAGTTGGGGGAGAGCATGACGGCCATGTCCGGGCGCCTGGGGATTTCCATAGCGGCGGTGAGCAAGGCGGTCGCGCGAGGGGCTGCCCTGGCGCAAAGGAACGGGTATCAGATCCAATAGAGTGTGCAAAAACCCGCCGGCTGAGATTCCGATGATCTCGCCGGCGGGTTTTGGTTGTCATGCTTCGGGCCGTATCAATGGAGCATCTATCCGAACGCCCCTCCCCGAAGGCCGCTGCCAAAGCGGTGCAGCCTTGAAATATTGAGGGGTTGACCGGCGCTGGCGCTAGATCTTGGAAGTGCGCAGGAGCATGTCGGCCTCGGCGGCGCGAATTTTTTCCTCTTGATCATGCTTGCGCTTCCTGGCCTTGTTCAGCTTTTCGGTCAGATCGTCGAAATCGGCGGGCTTGAAGAGAAAGTCGTACGCGCCGAGCTTCATCCCCTGGACGGCGGCCTCCATCGTGCCGTGGCCGGTGAGCATGATCACCTCCACCAGGGGATAACGCTTCTTGATTTCCTGCAGGGTTTCGATGCCATCCATGCCCGGCATTTTGACATCCAGGATGATGACATCGATGTCCGAATTTTCCAACGTGTCCAGACACTCCTGGCCGCTGAAAGCGGAAAGGACTTTTTCCCCTTTTTCCGCGAGTCTCAGGCTCAACATTTCGACAAAATCTTCCTCATCATCCACCAGCATGATGTAACTGGGTGTTTTAAACATGGCGGCCCCCTGTCTTCGGGTTTTTGGCTGGCGCAATGAAGCTTTGGATGGAAAAGTGCGCCTAAACTGATCACTTAAATTATGTCAAATTTGGGCTTACGGGTCAAGTTTCATGACCCCTCTTGGCAGGGCAATTGCCCTTAATTCCAGAAAAAAATGTTTTTTTACGGGTATCCCCCTTGATTTGGGGTCTTATTTGACAAACCCGATCAGCGGCCAGTAGACCATCATGCTCAAAACGCAGACCACCAGCAGGATCAGACACCAGGGAACGGCGATCTTGACGAAATCTTTCTGGCTGAAGTAGCCGGTGCTGTATGCGATGATGGTGGGCGGGCAGCCGATCACGAGCATGATGAAGGAGGTCGTCATGGGCGCTATCATGGCCACGGACTGCGGCGACATCTGCATCATCTCCGCCATGGGCAGAACAATGGGCAGCATCAGGGCCACGGCCGCCGAATTGCTCATCATGCTGGAGAGGAACGACCCGAAAAAGCCGATGCCGTAGTAGACCACGAAAGTCGGTTTGCCGTCCAGCAGCGGCAGCAGGGTTTCGGCCAGAAAACGCCCGGCGCCGCTGTCCAGCATGGATACGCCCATGGACACGCCCGCACCAAAGACGATCCAGGACTCCCACGGGAATTTGTCGCAGATGGTTCTGAAGCTGATCCAGCCGGGCGCGCAGAAGCCCAGGATGGCAAATGCCGCCGGTACGCTGTAGTGCCAGCCGGTCAGATCCCCCGAAAACCAGAGAATGAAGGTGGCCACAAAGACCGTCAAGACCCCCCACTCCTTGCCGCTCATGGGGCCCGGGTCGGCCAGCTCGATGCCCACCAGCTCCTTTTCCTTGGGCCGCAGCAGGACCCACAGGATCGCCCAGGTGGCCACAGCGGTCAGGATGCAGATGGGGAACATGATGATGATGTATTCCAGAAAGCCGATTTTGATCTGCCCCCCGCTGAACTTCTGGAGGATCTCCAGGGCCAGGGGGTTGCGCCCGCCGCCCAGCAGGG
>JASFIY010000310.1:0-4047 GCA_050122415.1 Desulfobacteraceae bacterium | reverse complement strand
GCGGACGGTCCGGGAGCTGGCCGAAAAAGCGGGCGACAGCGAACTGATCGGTGGAATTCGCAATTTGGAAAAAAACCTCGAGGTGACCCAAAAGCTTTATCAAAACCTCGAGGACGTTTTCCGCGGTGAGGATGACGACGACGAGGCGTTCGCGCCGCCGGAGAGGAAGCGGCCGCCCCGGCCGCGGCAGCTGGAGCTCTTCTGACCGCAGCCCGCGGCGGGTGAGATCGGCGCGGGCCCCATTTCCACCGCAGACAGACGACGGGATTTTGACACCATGAACCCATACGACATTCTGGGGCTGACCCCGGGGGCCGATGACGCCGCCATTCGCAGCGCCTACCTCGATCTGGTGCGCCGCTATCCCCCCGATCATCACCCCCAGCGCTTCGCCGCCGTCAGCGAAGCCTATCAGATTCTCAAGGATGAAGGCGCCCGGCTGCAGCATCAGCTCTTCAACGCCGACCCCGGTCTGCGCTCCCCCGGCGAGGCCCTGCAGCGGCGCTTTGCCGCCTTCGAAGGACGCAAGCCGCTTGCCGAGGAAGGCCTGCAGCAGTTGCTGCGTCAAAGGGCGATGCAATGACCTACGATTTCCAAGAAACAGGGAATCCCGCCGACGAAGGCGAAACGGGCCCGGCAGACGGCTGCGCACCCGCCGCCGTCGGGGAGTCGGGGGGCCGCCCGGCGAATCCGCCATCCGGCCCCGATCGGCCCGGACCGCCCTGACCTTGGCGGAGAAGTCCAGCATGCGGTTTTTGCGTCTCTTTTCCGGTCCGTCCCCCGAGAAGCTGGAGCAAAAAGGGGATGCCCTGGCTGCCGCCGGGTATTGGGGCGAGGCCCGGCTGCTCTACGAACGCGCCCGTGACAAGCTCGCCAGGCGCGGCGGGCCGGCGGGCGGGCAGCAGGCGCAGCTGGCGGTCAAGATCCGTCAGGTGCGCGAGGCCCTGGCCCGCGAGCATCAGCGGACCGCAGCCAACCTGGCCGAAACCGATTGCCTGGCAGAGGCCCGTGAGCTGCTGCTGGTGGCGCGCGAGATCAGCGCCGATGAAGGGCTGCGCGCGGAGCTCAAGGCCCAGTTGCAAGGGCTGGCGGCCCGGGAGCGGGCGGCGGCCGATGCGGCCGTCCCCGACCCGCCCCAGAGCCTCGCGGACGAAGAAGACCTTTCTTGGCCGCCGGCGCCCGAGGCCGTCGGCGCGGCGGCCGAAGCGGAATATTTCTTCGCGCTTTGCAGCACCCTGCCCGACGCGGTGCGGGATGCCTACCTGGGCTACGGCGAAGCCTTCAAGACGGGCTTCATCGCCCTCAACCGCGGCGACTTCGCCGCCGCCGCCCGGCACCTGGGCCGTGCCATGGCCCAGAACCCTCAGCCCGGGAGCTATATCCCGCTGGAGCTGGCCACCGCCTGCCTGAACCTGGGGCGGCTGGGGGCCGCCCGGCGGCTGCTGGAGGATTTCATTCCGCATCACCCCGCCGCTTTGCCCGCATATCAGCTGCTCTGCGAGGTCTACTGGGAACTTAAAGAATTCGACCAGGCCCACGCGCTGCTCTCCCGCCTGCCGCCTGAGCTTGCGGCCTCCCGGGCCGCCGTGCGCCTAAAGGGCGAGACCCTCTATCGGGCCGGGCAGCTGGAACAGGCCGCCGCCTTTTATCAGAATGTCCTGGATGTTTTCGGCTGGAGCGAGGATATCGCCGTCGCGCTCGCCGAGGTCCACGAAGCCCTCGGGCAGGCGGCCGCCGCACGGGCGCTTTACGGGCGGGTTTTAAACGGCTGCCAGGGCCGCTGCGACCCGGAGATCCGGCACCGCTATGCGGAGCTCTCCTTTGCCGCCGGCCTGCGGGGCGAGGATGTCCTGGAGCTCTACCTCGCCCTGGTGCGCGAGCTGCCCGAAAACGCGGCGCTTTACTACAACCGCGTCAGCCGGATCTACGCGCGCCTGGGCAACCGTGTGGAAGCCGCCCGCTTCCGCGCCTTTTCAGAACGGGCGCGCGCCAGGCAAGCCAAACGCTGACCCCTCCGCGCCGCTTCCGAGAGATGCGCGCATGAAAATGGTGATCGATTTCGACATTCTCAGGCAGCCCGACGCCACCACCTGCGGCCCGACCTGTCTGCACGCCGTCTATCGCTATTACGGCGACCACCTGGACCTGGGCGACCTGATCCCCGAGATCCCCGAACTGGACCAGGGCGGCACCCTGGATGTCTATCTGGCCTGCCACGCGCTGCGCCGCGGCTACCAGGCCACCATCATCCCCTACAACCTGCAGCTTTTCGACCCCACCTGGTCGCGCCTGTCGCAGGCGGAGCTGGCCGAGAAGCTTCGGCGCCAGCTGGTCTTCAAAAAACACCTGCCGGGCTTCGCAGTCGCCACCGAGGCTTATCGGGAATACCTCGGGCTCGGCGGCCGGCTGCGCTTCGAAGTCATGACGGCCGCCCTGATCCGCCGCTACCTGAAACGCTCCATCCCGGTACTGACGGGTCTGAGCGCCACCTACCTCTACAACTGCGCCAGGGAATGCGACCTCGAGGGCCGGGCGGTTTTCGACGATGTGCGCGGCGCATCGGCCGGGCACTTCGTCGTTCTTTCCGGCTACAACCGCGAAGACCGCAGCGTGCGGGTGGCCGACCCCTTTCTGCCCAATCCCTTCTCGTCGACCCGATACTACGACGTCAACATCTACCGCCTGATCTGCGCCATCATGCTGGGCATCCTGACCTACGACGGGAACCTGCTGATCATCCAGCGGCCCAGGCCCCGCAAGCCTCGCCGCTAGCCCCCTCAGGCGTCATCGGCGGCCGGCTTCAGCAGGTTCCGCCCCTTCTCCGGCGTCCGCGAATGAAGCGCCTGTTGTTGAATCTCGCCGGCCTCGCTGCGCAGACCGCCTTCGGCATCGGTGGAAACGGTCTCGGCCAATGCGGGTGCCTGAGGGGCAGCCGTCGGCGGGGGCTTGGCGCCTTCCGGCGGCACCGCTTGGGGGGTGATCAGCCGAACCGCCACCGCCTGGGGAAAAATGACCTCCCGGGCCTCGTCCGGCATGGAGATGCCCGCCTCCTGGAACCCCCGTTTGACCAGCCGGATGACCGAGGATTTGACCTTCAGCAGGCTGTGCTGCCGGCCGTCCAGCCAGAAGTAGATCCGCAGATCGACGGTGGCCTTGTTCAAATTCTCCACCAGCACCAGGGGTTCGGGGTCCTTGAGGACCGCCGGGTGCTCCGCCAGGATCTTGAGGACCACCTCCTGGGCCGCCAGAAGATCGTCGTCGTAGCCGATGCCCACGGTGAAGTCCGCCCGGCGGTTGGGGTTGCTGGTGTAGTTGTGGATGCTGTTCTTGTAGACCGTGGCATTGGGAATCTGGACGTGGTTGCCGTCGGGGGTCATCAGGACCGTGGCCCGGATGGTCAGCATCTGCACAAACCCCAAGATCCCGGTGATTTCGATCAGGTCGCCGTTGCGAAAGGGGTTTTGAACGCTCAAGAAAATGCTGGCCAGAAGGTTTTCGGTGATGTCGCGGAACGCGATCCCCAGGACGATGCCCAAAAGGCCGGTGCCGCCCATGATGGTGAGGGCCATGGTGGTCAGGCCGGCCACCTGGAAGACCAGGTAGAGGCCCACCAGAAAGACCCCCAGGGCGACCCCGCGCGAGATCAGATCCTGCAGCAGGGGGTTGATGTCGCGGCGCTGCAGGGAGGCGCGCGCCACCGCCTTGAAAAGCCGCGCAGCCCCGAAGGTGACCGCCAGGATCAGGACGCCGAAGATCACAAAGGGCGAGCTGCGCACCACGGTGCGCCACTGCTCCCGCAAACCCTCCATGGCCGGCCGTAAATCCCAGACCGAGGGTTCCTTTAGCCCGATCTGGTTGACCACCGCCACCACATCCTGGGTGTTGCGGGCCAGGTCCCCGGCCCACTTCCGGAACTCGGCGGTTTCGGTCATGCCCGTTAGAAAAACCACCCCGTCGTGCACCTGCACCTCGGGGTCGGTGAACCAGCCGGTGGCCTGGAGGATGTCCACCAGGCGCCCGCGGATCTCGTGGTCGCGGGCCAGGGGT
>JASFIY010000309.1:0-4071 GCA_050122415.1 Desulfobacteraceae bacterium | reverse complement strand
CGAGGGCGAGACGAGGGTGAGGTGCGCGCATCTTTCCGACGGCGGCACGGTGCCCTGCGACCTGGTGGTGATCGGCAAGGGCGTCTTGCCCGCGCTGGATTTCGTCCCCCGGGAGGCCATCGCGGTGGACCTCGGGGTGATGGTGGACGAGCACCTGGAGACCAGCGCGGCGGGGGTCTTCGCCGCCGGGGATGCCGCCGAGGCCCACGACATCGCCCGCAAAACCCGCTGGGTGAATGCCATCTGGCCCGAGGCGGTGACCCAGGGGCGGGTGGCCGGGATGAACATGGCCGGCCGCCCGACACCCTACAGGGGCAGCCTGGGCCGCAACGTGATCCGCATCTTCGACCTGGACGTGATGAGCGGCGGGCTGGTCAACCCCCCGCCGGATGCGCGCTACACGGTGCTGCAGCACCACAATTCCGGCCGGCGGCGCTACCGCAAGCTCGTTTTCCGCTACGACCGCCTGGTGGGCATGGTGCTGGTCAACGCCATCGAACAGGGCGGGGTCCTGCTGTCCCTGATCCAGGGGGAGATCCCCATCCGGATGCCCCGCGAGGCCCTCATGGCGCCGGCCTTCAATTACCGCCAGCTGCTGCCGGCGACGGCCTGAGTCCGGTCGCGGCCCACGGGCTGCAACCCGCAACCGAAAGGAGGTCCCATGAAACGCGTCATCGTTCACCCCGCGCGCTGCGTGGGCTGCATGCAGTGCATGCTGGCCTGCGCAACGGCCCACTCCCAGAGCGGGACCCTTTTTGCGGCCGTGCGCGAAAGCCCGCCGCCCCGGCCCCGGGTTCACGTGGGGGTGGGCCTCCACGGCGAGGGGTTCCCCAACCGCTGCCGGCACTGCGACCCGGCCCCCTGCCTGCTGGCCTGCCTGCCCGGCGCGATCTCCCGCGACCGCGCCAGCGGCACGGTCCTGATCGACCCGGAGCGCTGCATCAACTGCGCCTCCTGCGCCATGGCATGCCCCTTCGGGGTGATCCGCTACCACCCGGAGCAGCATGCGCCGCTGGGCAAAACCGTGGCCGTCAAGTGCGACAACTGCCTGGCGCGGCTGCGCCAGGGAGGGATTCCGGCCTGCGTCGAGGTCTGCAAAACCGGCGCCCTGACCTTTGAAGAGACCGACGCGGCGCTCAAGCGCCAGACCGACGCGGTGGCCCGCAGCGTGTCGCCCACCGCCGAGGAGGCCCCGGCGGCCCCCGGATTCGCCCTGCTCAATGCCCACCGCAAGGCCCGACTGGCCCTTAAAAACCCATGAACCCATGGAGGCCGAGATGAAACACCCCTTTGGAGAAAATACCATCACCGAAGATGGTCGCCTGATGCTCAAAAAAATGGAGAAGGACCAGGTGGCATCGGTCTGGGAGCGTTTCGACGCCCAGCAGCCGCAGTGCGGCTTCTGCGAGATGGGGCTGAGCTGCCGGGTCTGCAACATGGGGCCCTGCCGGGTGGACCCCTTCGGGGAAGGCCCCCAGCAGGGGGTCTGCGGCGCGGATGCGGACATCATCGTGGCGCGCAACCTCGGCCGCATGATCGCGGCCGGGGCGGCGGCCCACTCGGACCACGGCCGCGACCTGGTGGAGGTGCTGGCCGCGGTGGCCGAGGGGCAGGCGCCGGGCTACGCGCTCAGCGATGAGCCCAAGCTGCGGCGGGTGGCCGCCGAGTACGGCGTCGCCGCCGAGAACCGGCCGGCGGCCGAGATCGCCGCCGATCTGGCCCGCGCCATGCAGGAGGACTACGGCACCCGCCGCAAGGCCCTCACCCTGATCAATCGGGCGCCCCGCAAACGCCGCGAGCGCTGGGCCCAGCTGGGCATCACCCCCCGGGGCATCGACCGCGAAACCTCGGAGATGATGCACCGCACCCACATGGGGGTCGACAACGGCTGGCAGAGCCTGCTGCTGCACGGCCTGCGCAACGCGCTCTCAGACGGCTGGGGCGGCTCGATGATCGCCACCGAGGTCTCGGACATCCTCTTCGGCACCCCCCGGGTGACCCCCAACAGCGTCAACGTCGGGGTCCTGAAGGCCGACCAGGTCAACATCATCGTCCATGGCCACAACCCGGTGGTATCCGAAATGCTGCTGCAGGCCTGCCAGTCGCCGGATTTGATGGAGCTGGCGCGCGCCAAGGGCGCCCAGGGGATCAACCTGGCCGGGCTGTGTTGCACGGGCAACGAACTGCTCATGCGCCACGGCATCCCCATGGCCGGCAACCACCTGATGACCGAGCTGGTGATCGCCACCGGCGCGGTGGAGATGATGCTGGTGGACTACCAGTGCATCATGCCGTCTTTGGGGGCGGTCGCCGCCTGCTACCACACCCGGATGATCAGCACCAGCGACAAGGCGCGCTTCCCGGGCATGACCCACCGCGAGTTTCACCCCGACAACGCCCGGGAGCTGGCCCGGACCCTGGTGACCGAGGCCATCGAGAACTTCAGCCGCCGCGGCGAGGTCTACATCCCGGTGGCGCCGGCCCCGTCCCTGGGCGGTTTTTCGGTGGAAACCATCATCGAGGCCCTCGGGGGCTCGCCCGACCCGCTGATCGCGGCCCTGAAGAGCGGCCAGATCCGCGGCGCGGTCGGCGTGGTGGGCTGCAACAACCCCAAGATCCGGCACGACTACGGCCACGTGACCCTCACCCGGCGGCTGATCGAAAACGACATCCTGGTGGTGGACACCGGCTGCGCCGCCATCGCCAACGCCAAGGCGGGCTTCAAGGTGGCCGAGGCGGCCCGCTTGGCGGGGCCCGGCCTGCGGGAGGTCTGCGGGGCGCTGGGGATCCCGCCGGTGCTGCACATGGGCAGCTGCGTCGACAACGTCCGCATCCTGGTGCTGGCCGCTGCCCTGGCCGACGCCCTGGGAGCCGACATCAGCGATTTGCCCATCGCCGGGGCGGCGCCGGAGTGGTACTCGGAAAAGGCGGTCTCCATCGGCGCCTACTTCGTGGCCTCGGGGGTCACCACGGTCCTCGGCCCCATGCCGCCCATCACGGGCAGCATGAACGTGGTCAAGCTGCTCACCGAAGGGATCGAGGATCTGCTGGGGGCCGCCTTCGCCGTGGAACCCGACCCCGAAAAGGCCGCCCTCCTGATCCGGCGCCACATCGAAGACCGCCGGGCCAAGCTGGGGCTGCCGGCGCTTCAGGTCTAACCCATAGCACGGCCCACCCCCCACCCCCGAGGGGGGGTTCGGGACTTCCCCCTGGGAGCCGCCGGTTTCCGGGGGCTGACAGCCTGAGGAGCATCCGATGAAACTCGCCACCGCCGCCTTCGACGACCGCGAAGAGGCCTGCATCCTGACGCCCCGCGGGCTGATCCCGGTGGCGACCGTCAACCGGCGCTGCAACGCCGACTGGCCCACCGACCTGTTCGATCTGCTGGCAGGCGGGGCCCTGGAAGGGCTGCAGGCCTGGTACGCCGGTGCCGGGTCAAACGCCCTGGCGGCCCTGGCCGAAGCGGAAATCGTGTCCGCATCAGCGGTGCGCTGGCGCCCCCCCTACCGCCGCCCCCGCAAGATCTGGGGCATCGGCCTCAACTACCGCGCGCATGCCGCCGATCTGGACGAAACGGCACCCCGGGGCATCCCGGCGAGCTTCATGAAACCCGACACGGCCCTGATCGGCCACGGCGACGCCATCGAGATCCCGACCCTCTCCGAGCGCACCACGGCCGAAGCCGAACTCGGGGTGATCATCGGCCGCAGGTGCCGTCACGTGGCGCCCGGCGACTGGCTGAAGGTGGTGGCCGGCTTCACCCCGGTGATCGACATGACCGCCGAGGACATCCTGCGCCAAAACCCCCGCTACCTCACCCTGGCCAAGAGTTTCGACACCTTTTTCAGCTTCGGGCCGGTGGTTATGACCCCCGACGAGGTCCCGGACGTCGGCCGCCTGGAAGTCGCCACGGTGGTAAACGGCCGGGTGCACGCCGCCAACGCGGTGGCCAACATGACCTTTGCACCGGACTTCCTGGTGGCCTACCACTCCCGGGTGATGACCCTCCTGCCGGGGGATATCATCTCCACCGGGACCCCGGGCGCGGCCGTGATCGGCGACGGCGATCTG
>JASFIY010000308.1:0-4074 GCA_050122415.1 Desulfobacteraceae bacterium | reverse complement strand
GACCTCTCATCGTGTAAAAAACAGGAGTTCCCCGCGCGTCAACCTTCGGCCATGACGCCGTTTCATTGGTAGCGCATGGACTCCTCCCGAATTCCGTCGGCCAAAAGGTTCAGTCCCACCACCAGCGAGGCGATGGCCAGCGAAGGCCACAGGGCGGCCCAGGGGCTGCCTGCCAGGATGAACTCCCGGCCCTTGGCCACCATGGAGCCCCAGTCCGGCGACGGCGGGGGGATGCCCAGGCCAAGAAAGCCCAGGGTTCCCATGGCGAAGATGGCGTATCCCACCCGCAGCATGGCGTCCACGATGATGGGGCCGCGGGCGTTGGGCAGAATCTCCACGAACATGATGAACCAGGCGTTTTCCCCCCGGGTCTCGGCGGCACGGATGTATTCGCGCGTGCGGATGTCCAAAGTCAGGCTGCGAACAAGTCGGGCGATGCCCGGCGTGCCCACTATGGTCATGGCCAAAACGACGTTGATGGCCGAGGCGCCGAGCGCGGCCATGATAATCATGTAGAGAAGGATGATGGGCACGGCCATCATGGCGTCCAGCAGGCGCATGGTGATCTCGTCCACCCAGCCGCCGTGGTAGCCGCTGACCAGCCCCAATGTCGTGCCCACGATCAGGGCCACGAGCACACCCCAAACGGCGGTTCCCCCGGGTATCCAGAGATTGTCGCTAATGGGCATGATCACCAGCACCACGCGGGCGCCGTAAATCAGGCGGGACCACAGATCGCGTCCCAGTTCGTCGGTGCCCAGAATGTGCTCTGTGCTGGGGCCGCTGTTGGGATTCTTCCAGTCCTGCTCCAGCGGGCCGTAGGGTGTCAGCAAGGGGGCGAAGATAGCCACGAAAATCCAAAATAGAACCAAAAACAGTCCCACCGTGGCCGTCTTGGAAGCCCAGAGGAAATCGACCCCGTCTCTCAGCCGCGATAGAAGCGTTCGTCGCTCGCTTTTCAGCGGCGGATTGTCGTCCAGGGAATTTTCGGGTGCAGCAACTTGCGCGCCGTCGGGCATGATGCTCCTCGCTTTGGTCTGTTCGCCGGCGATTGGCCTGAAATTAAAGCGCTAGGCGTATCGAATGCGCGGGTTGAGAAAGGTGTAGACGATATCGGCCACCAGCTGGGTGCCAACGGCCAGCAGCACCAGAATCATGGCGCCGGCCTCAAGGCCGTTGATGTCCTTGAAAAGGGCCGATTCGAGCAGGTACTTGCCCAGGCCGGGATAGCCGAAGACCACCTCGACGATGACAATGCCGCCCATGAGCCAGTTGACATGCAGCATGATCACGGTGATCGGCGCCATCAGGGCGTTGCGGACGGCATGCTTGAAGACGATGCGCCAATACGGCAGCCCTTTGAGATACGCCGTGCGGATATAAGGAGATTTCATCACTTCCACCATGCTGGCCCGGGTGATGCGCAGAATGTAACCCAACTCCACCAGCGTCAGGGTCAATACCGGCAAAATCAGCATGTCCGGGCGTTCCCAGGGCGCTTTTTCGCCGAACACCGTGGCGCCGGGAACGATCTGCAGCCAGACCGCCATGATCAGGATCAGGAAAATACCGGTGGCAAATTCGGGGATCACCGAGAACATCATGCCGCCGATGGACAGCACGCGATCCTTGAGCGAGCCCTCCTTGAGGCCGGCGATCATACCCAGCAATAGGGCGGTGGGCATCACCAGCACAAAGGCGATGCCGGCCAAGACCATGGAGTTGCGCAGACGGGTGAAAATCGTGTCGGCCACGGGCCGGCCGGTGCGCAGGGAGACGCCGGGATCACCCCGAATAAATCCCTTTTTCAGGGGAATGTACTCCACCGGCCCCCCGGTGGTCTTCATCCAGCCGGTGCCCATGACAAAAGTCCAGACTTCCAGGTCGGTGCCCTTTTCCCAGCGCACGACATTGTTCGCCGTGTCCACCCCCCAGGCGATTTGGCCGCCGTCCGGCCCGGGCTGCCAGCGGTCGTTGTCCTTTTGCCGCATCGGTTCGCCCATGCCTCTGGGGAGGGTGATGGCGACGATATCTTCGCCCTCCAACTTCCAGCGCACCAGGTCGCCGTTGGGTCGAACCGCCCACCACTCCACGAAGCCGTCATCGTTGACAAGCCTTTCGAGTGGCATGCCCACCTTGCCTTCCGCCAGCCAGTCGCTGCCCAGCAACCAGCGGATGTAGCGGACGTGAACCGGGTTATCCAAACCCATCTGGGCCAAAAAGGAGGCTTCCTGCTCCGGGGTGATAAAGGCGCCGAGTACGTTCTTGGCCACATTCCCCGGAGAGGCTTCGGTAATCAGAAATACCGCCACCGATACCAGCAACATGGTTAAAACCAGCAAGAAGAATCGTCTGATAATGAACTTAGCCATGAGAAGGTCCTGTGATAGGGGTCGCGGCAAGAAATAATTTCACTGTGTTGCAGAGGATTTTGGTTCGTCATCAAGGCATATCCGTCGGCGCATAGCGAGATATCTGCCGGCGGGTGTAACGCCGAGGACGGGCCAAAAGACGCGCAAGATGTGGAATTATTTTTTGCCGGGGCCCTGAATCAACGCGGCGTTGAATAGTGCCCGCATGCGGCCCTGAACGCCGCCAGTTGGCAGGCCGAAAAATTACAAGCTATATTGGCAGGAGGTTTTTTATATCAAACTTACACTGTTATTTCAAATGTTAATAATCGAGAGCGATTTCAAAGCTATTTGGAAGGAGGTGTTGGCGATGAGCAATAAAATTCCCAAGATACCGATATGGTTTAAAATTTGAAGCGTTATTTTAGATTGTGGTAAAAAAATTTAGATCCGAACCCATTGAGACATTACTAGAATAAAAGCAAAAACATTTGAAAAGTTTAAACATCTGATCAAAGGGTGGGGAATATCGGGTGTGAATCTAGTAAAAATCGGGCTGAAGCCGCTGGACGCTCCCACCGGACAACACGGTGATTGGGTTTGACAGGCCTGGTGATTTCGAAGATATAAAAGAGGCGCGCTTCGACACCAGCCGGTACCGCTCGCCTGAGCGTCGGCTGGTATCGGCTGCGCCGTTCATTTGACCCCATAACCCTGTTGCGAGGAAACTCCCATGGCGCTCAAAAAAGTGGGCATCCTGACCGGCGGCGGCGACTGCTCCGGCCTGAATGCGGTCATCCGGGCCGTGACGCGGGCGGCCATTATCCAGGAAAATTGCAAGGTGATCGGCATCGAAGAGGGGTTTGAGGGGCTGGTGCGCAACCGCACCCAGGAGCTGACCGTCCGCTCCACGCGGGACATCCTGACCCTCGGGGGCACGATTCTCGGCACCACCAACAAGGGCAACCCCTTTGCGTTCCGCGAACACACCCCCGATGGCGGCATCCGCGTCCAGGACTATTCCGAGCGGGCCCTCGAGAACTTCAAGGCCCTCGGGCTGGACTGCCTGATGGTGGTCGGCGGCGAGGGCACCATGGAGATCGCCCACCGGCTATTCGAAATGGGCGTCCCGGTGATCGGCATTCCCAAGACCATCGACAACGACCTGGAGATGACCGACTACACCTTCGGCTTTCAAACCGCCGTGGAGGTGGCCAGCGACGCCATGGACCGCCTGCACACCACCGGCCGCAGCCACCGGCGGGTGATGATCCTGGAGGTCATGGGGCGCAACGCCGGCTGGATCGCCCTGGAGGCCGGGATCGCCGGCGGCGCGCACGTTATCCTAATTCCCGAAATCCCCTACCGCATCGAGCACGTTGTGGAGAAGATCCGGCTGCGGGCGGAGGGTGGCAGTCCTTACAGCATCATCATGGTGGCCGAGGGCGCCCACGAGGAGGGCGGCGCGGCCATCGCCCAGGAAAGCGCCGCCACCCGCCTTCAGGGGGTGCCGCAGCTCGGCGGGGTGGGCTTTTATCTCGCCGCCCAGATCCAGGAGCACATCGCTCTCGAGGTGCGCTGCACCGTGCTGGGCCACATCCAGCGGGGCGGCTCGCCGTGCGCCTTCGACCGGGTGCTGGGCACGCGTCTCGGCAGCCGCGCGGTGGAGGCGGCGGCACGGGGCGAATTCGGCAACATGGTGGCCCTGCGCACCCCGGAGATC